>CAZIQX010000114.1:0-8273 GCA_964541325.1 uncultured Chitinophagales bacterium
TTTCATCTTTCATCTTTCATCTTTCATCTTTCATCTTTCATCTTCATTAGTATTTAACTCAAATCAGCCAGAATATCTCTTAGCTTGGTTATCGTAGTGGATGCATCTGATTGTTTTTTACGCTCCATTGCGATTACCTCTTCCGGCGCATTAGCTACAAATTTCTCATTAGAAAGCTTGGATTCTACGCTTTTTAAAAAGCCTTCCAAGCGATTAATTTCTTTCGAAATACGCGCTTTTTCTGTTTCAAAATCAACAATGCCTTCCAAAGGAATATAAAATTCGTTTCCACCAACAACGGTTGATGCCGAAGCTTTAGGTTTGATTGTTTGAGTTCCCACTTCAAAGGAGCCAATGGAATCCAGCTTTCTGAAAACCCATTCATTTTGCTTCAACAGTTCTGCGTTATATTCATCATTAGCCTTTACTGCCACATTAAATAATACTTTTGGCGGAATTGCCATCTCTGCGCGAATATTTCGTAAAGAAGAAATTGCTTTTTGAATGGTTTCAAATGCTTTTACTGCTTCTGAGTTGGCCAAATCAGTTTGAGAAACATTAGGCCAGGTTGCAACTATGATGGCGTCTTTAACCTCGCGTTCTTTCATGGCATGCCACAATTCTTCAGTAATAAATGGCATAAATGGATGTAGTAGAACCATTAATTTTTCAAAAATAAAGAACGCAATGGCTAAGCGTTCCTGTGGAATAGGTTCCCCGTAGGTTTCTGATTTGATTAATTCGATATACCAATCGCAGAAATCATCCCAAATAAGCGAATATATTTTTTTGAGAGCATCATTAATTCTAAACTTATCGAAATCATCATTCATGGCTTCGATAGTTTCGTTTACGCGTCCAAGCATCCAACGATCTACTAAATTGGTTGCTTCAATAAGGGTATTGGAATCATAAGAAAATCCTTCACCACGGTTCATACTCAAAAAGCGAAACGCATTCCAAATTTTGTTGGCGAAATTTCTTCCTTGCTCTATCTGAGATTCATCAAATAATAAATCATTTCCTGCAGGGGAGGCGAATAACATCCCCATTCGAACGGCATCAGCGCCATATTGAGCGATTAAATCGAGCGGATCAGGTGAATTACCTAATGATTTCGACATTTTTCTTCGCTTTTTATCGCGTACAATTCCGGTGTAGTACACATTTGAGAATGGTTTTTTCCCTTCAAAAGCGTATCCGGCAATGATCATTCGAGCAACCCAGAAGAACATGATTTCAGGTGCCGTTACCAAATCATTAGTAGGGTAATAATAGGCACGGTCTTTTTCATTAAATACACTCATCGGCCACAACCAGGATGAAAACCAAGTATCAAGAACGTCTTCATCTTGCTTTAAATCAGTTGCTTGCAGGTTGATGTTTCCCGTTTTTAAACGAGCTTTCTCAAGGGCTTCCTGTTCTGTTTTTGCAATAACATAATCTGTTTCGTTTTCACCAATATACCAGGCTGGGATTCGCTGTCCCCACCACAACTGACGCGAAATACACCAATCTTTGATGTTTTCCATCCAGTGTTTGTAGGTATTTACGAACTTAGTTGGATGAAAATTAACGTCGCCATTTACAACAGCATCCAAAGCAGGTTTGGAGATTTCCTCCATGTTCATAAACCATTGTAGAGAGAGACGTGGCTCAATAACGGCGTCAGTTCGTTCTGAAAAACCAATATTTGTGGTGTATTCCTCTTCGCCTTCTAAAGCATCGGCTTCCTCGAGTAGTTTTATAATTTCTTCACGGGCTTTAAAACGATCGAGTCCAACCAGAATTTGTGCCTGTTCATTCAGTGTTCCATCAGGATTTAGGATGTCAATGATTTCGAGGTTGTGTCGCTGACCAATTTCGTTATCGTTTTTGTCATGTGCAGGAGTTACTTTTAAGCATCCTGTTCCAAATTCGATATCAACGTAATCATCTTCAATTATGGGAATGGCTTTGTTGATTAGAGGGATGATTACTTTTTTGCCTTTTAAATGCGAGAATCGTTCATCTTTAGGATTAACGGCAACTGCTGCGTCAGCCATAATCGTTTCCGGTCGTTGCGTGGCAATAACTACATAACCATCCTCGCCTTCGATTTTATAACGAATATGAGTGAGTTTTGAGCGAACTTCTTTAAAGATTACTTCTTCGTCGGAAAGGGCGGTTTTTGCTTCCGGATCCCAATTTATCATGCGTTTACCGCGATAGATATACCCTTTTTCATACAATTGGATAAATGCATTAATAACAGCATCGTACAGTTCAGGCTCAAGCGTAAATCGAGTTCTATCCCAATCGCAAGATGCCCCTAACGTTTTTAATTGCTGCAGAATGATTCCACCATGTTTTTCAGTCCACTCCCAAGCATGCTTTAAAAATTCATCGCGAGACAAATCTGATTTTTTGATGCCTTCTTTTCTGAGTTTCTGCACCACTTTGGCTTCTGTAGCTATCGACGCATGATCTGTTCCGGGAACCCAACACGCATTTTTACCCAAATGACGCGCCCTACGAGTTAAAATATCCTGAATCGTATTGTTCAAAATGTGACCCATATGTAGCACGCCGGTAACGTTTGGCGGTGGAATTACAATGGTATAGGCTTCTCGTTCATCAGGTTGGGAATGAAAGAATTTGTGTTCTTCCCAAAAGGAATACCATTTTTTCTCAATGGATGAAGGGTCGTATTGTTTGGGTAATTCTTGCATAAAAAATTGGAGAGATGATGTGCTTCAAATTCATTAAAAAACAAAGGCACTCCCCGTTTTGAAGAGCGCCTTTGCTTCGTTTGGGAGGATCTTAGTGTTTACGACGCAATAAGACCCCAAAATGACCATCACAATGATGGAGATGGGGAAGTGTCTGATACGCTTTTCCATCTTCGATTAGAACTTCTTCCGGCAAATAGCCACTAAGGTCTTCTAATTCGAAATTATCGTACTCAGCTAAAAATTTCTTGATTTGCTCCATGTTTTCTTCGGGTTCAATGGAACAGGTTGAATACACTAAACGACCATTTTTGGCAACCATGTTAGCAGCTGCATCGAGCAACTCCCATTGGGTTTTAGTGATTTCGTTGAGTTCTTCTTCGGTACGTTTCCAGCGAAGATCCGCACGTTTAGCCAAAACACCTGTGCCTGTACAAGGAGCATCAAGCAGAACAGCATCTGCGAGTTTGAAGGTTTCTTCCGTGGCATCAGCGCGTTGAATTTTAACGATATCAGCACCGTAGTTTTCTGAATTTTCAGCGATTCGTTCAATACGTTTTGCGTTGATATCAACAGATAAAATGGAACCTTTATTTTCCATCATGTCTGCCATAAAAATGGTCTTTGTTCCTGGCGCTGCACAGAGGTCAATTACAGTTTCACCGGGCTGTGGTGATAAAATCCATGGAGCAAAACCTGCAGCAATGTCCTGAACTTGGCATAAACCTTTTTCAAACCAACCCTTTTTTACGATTTCAGCGAGGGATGTCACTTGAAAAAATCCGGGTAACCATTCACTTTCAGTGAACTCAACACCGGCTTTTTCCATGCGTAACTTAAAATTCTCTGTTTGAGTTTTTAAGTTGTTCACGCGTAAAAAGTAATTTGGGCGGTGGTTATTGGCTTGCATAAGCTGAAAGGCTTCACGCTCACCAAAGCGTTCAACCCAACGCTTAACCATCCATTGAGGATGTGAAAACGTAACGGCAACTAGCTCTGTTCTGTCACTGTGTGCCGGTTTAGGTAAATTGGCCATATCACGCTGAACTTTACGCAGAACAGCATTGGCTAAATCGCCTGATTTTCCGGAAATCAATTGTTTGGCAAGTTCTACAGCTTCGTTTATGGCAGCATAATCCGGTGTGCCATCCATGAACAACAATTCATAAACACCTAATCGTAAGATGTTTTTGAAGGTTGTTTCCATATCACTGATAGCTACGTGGCTGTACTCGCCGATTAAAAAGTCGAGATAAGACTTTCTTCTTAAGATACCTTGAATTAATTCATTTGCCTGTTGACGGTCTTGACCGGTCAACTCGTTTAATTCAGCATCTTCAACGCGATGCGTTTTTTCAAATTTAGTAAGAATATTTACGGTTACTTCCCGTGCAGTAAGTTCTCGTTCCACGCCATTTTTTGGTCTGGAGGTGCATGTTTCTAAGAGCTTGGAAATATAGCATAATTAGAGGCAGATTTCATTAGCTAAGTTGATATTGCAGGAATTAGTTTTGAAATCCCTCTCGAAAAAAAAGCTACCTCACCGGTTCAGATGAAGGTAGCTTGGGGTTCACTAGATAGGATTCAAGATGTATTGAAGAAAATGGTTTAATTAATTTCAATTTGATATTGCAATACAAGCATTCCTTTTCGGGTGTAGGCTTCAATATTATTGCCCGTTTCTCGATATAGAGGTCTGTTTTGATAGCCTAAGCTCAATTTATTGTCGTGACCTTTAAAGTACCAATTCAAGGTTAGGTCGTACACCATCATCGGGTCGTCGAGTTTATCCCAATTCGCATATTGAATGGCAATATTTGGCTGTAGAACACCACGATTTTTGCCCAAAAGATCTTTAGGAAGTAAATATCCCAGTTGGAAAAACCAGTTGGTACCGGTGCCCATCATTGGGTAACCTGTTCCATTTCCATTGAAAACTGCTTGGGATGCAATAGTTCCATTGGCAACATTATTGGCTGATACATTTCGTACATAATTAGGGCCAAAATCAAAATTATAATATCCCAAATATGCGGTTATAGCAGTTCCAGTCTGTTTGTTGATTGGCGTATCTAAAAACAAATCAACCGACCAATGAAAGGTATCGTGATAAACCGTGTCTTGAATTATTGTTTGGTCGCCAAAGCCCGGGTTAGTCCACATCGTTCTTGGTTGTTGCATAAAACCGGCGCCAAGAGCCAGCACTTTCTTTTTTCCAAGATATGTACCGGCCGTATAAGCCGATTTATTGCTTTCTTCATCCCAAAATTGATACTTCACATAAGCAGAGGTTTTCATACGTGGTGCGTGATAAGCGAAATCTGCATCAGTCGTTGGGGTAGTTCTTGGTGCTATTAACGGTTGTTTAAAAGAAACCCGATAATCAAATTGGTGAATTTTACCTTTTGCAAAAACACCAAAAAGACGGCCAATATCATCGGTTTTATCAACGGTGCTGAGCGAAAAAAGAGGAGCGTCGAGAGCCATTAGTGATTTGCTGCTTCGGATATCCCATCTACTTAGACCCATCCATGATGATTTTCCCACACCCAACTCAAATGCTTTCGAAAAACTGTATTCGGTATAAGCATCCAAAATGTGAATCAAAAAACTTTTGCTTGTGTGCAAATTCACGTTGTTTCCACCCAACATTAAACTGGTGTACAATTTAGGAGTTAGCTGTGCATTTACCCCCATTCTAAATCTACGAATGGAAAAATCTACATAATCACTAACGGGTTCACCATAAATAGTTGAACCGGGATTCAATTGCGAATAGCGTGCCCAAGATGTGGTTCTAATATAGAAGGCAGCGTAGGTTTTTTCTTCTTTGTTGATATCGAATCGGAGTTTTCCTTGTGAGAGCGCTGTTAAAGGGAAAAAAGTTGAAATTGCAAAGAGTAGAAAGAGAAACGAGTTTTTTGTGCTGATTTTCATAAGTCTGATAGCAAATAGCCTTAATGATTTACAGCGCAAATATAGCGGATTATTTTGTCTGAATTTGATACTCAAATAACTGGGTTAAAAAAAGGTATGGAAACGCTTTTGCAGGAAATACACTTTTTTTCAACTACATCCATTAAACAAAAAAAGCCATTCCTGTGGAGGAATGGCTTTTTTATAGTTACACTTTTCTGAATTAACGGAAGGAGATAGCTACACCGGCATTTAAAATTGGGTAGTTCGCATAAGTATATTCTGCCATTAAATTTACTAGCAAGAAACGAACTTTTGCACCAACTGTATAACGCATACTATTTGCACTGTCAAACTTTAAGTCAAGAGGATTTGATTCTGAACGTATTTTAGTAGGTTTTAATTGATCACCTGTTCCTATTGGATTAAAGTTTTCATTTGGAACTAAAACAGGATAGTTGCCTGGAGTGCCAATTGTAGTTTCTGCAGATTCAATACCTATACCACCATAAACTCCGATTCCAAGAATCAGTAAGTTGATATCTTTCCCAACTAATGCATTAATTGTGTAGCCACTAGAGGTAAACTCAATTTTTTGATTATCCCAATGACTAGCACTGAACTCATTAACAGTGTTTGTGGTACTGTAATTTTTTAAATCTTCTGGTTTGAGGCTTAAGTTTGCAGAAGTATTAAGATTTGTAAAACCAGCTTGTACTGCTATATCAACAGGTAATAAATCTCCACCGGGAATCCACTGATTTAAGCCGTGTTTAACAGATGCACCCATTAACTCAATTGAACCAAAATCTTGAAAATCAGTTGCTGGTACATAACGCACCGCGACATCCGTATTGAAAATCAATCCAACTCCAACTTGTACCATAGGTGCACCAGAGTAAGGTTGACCAATACCAGTTGGCATTGTGAATGAAGCTAAAGGTTCACCTGTAAGTGGATTTAATTCAGGGGTCTCTAAAGTTGGTAATTCACTTGCTTTTAAATCCTTACCTGAAAAAGTAGGTCCAACTGATGGTGATCCGTTTCTAACTCTAAATGCAGTTAAATTCATTGATGAAATATCATAGGTTTGGTCTGATGTAGGTACTTGTGCTAGTCCAACTCTAACACTTACGTCAAAACCTAGAAATTTGTGAGTCTTAGCACCCATATTCCATCCAGAATTTAATGCCGCACCAAAACCTTTTGCTAGAGGTGCAGCATAAGCCCCTGCTAATAAATTTGCATCATTTTTACCTGCTTGTAGTAAAACACCAATATCACTCAACTGTGCCTGAGCCGGAAGTGTTGCTAGTGAAATTGCTGCGAGTGCAGCTAATCGAAGTGTTTGTTTGTAGAAGTTTTTCATAGATTCCTCAATTAACGTGTGGGTTAAATGTTGTAGCTCTAAACAGCACTTCTTTTGAAAAGTTTCTTGCTTTTTAATGAGTTACGCGAAAATCTACTAAACAAGCTACCTAATTCCAATCCCCCAAATGAGTTATTTTTGACTTCACCTTTACTTATCCATCAAAAAAAGACAAGTGTCGGTGAAAACCACCACAATCTAACTTTGCTTGCATAAGTTAATACTGCTTTTTCTTGGTTTCTAATTCTTCCATCATAGATAGGTACGATTTATAACGGCTTGCAGCAATCTTGCCAGAATCTATGCCCTCCCGAACTTTACAGCCTGGTTCATGACGATGGCTACAGTTGTAAAATTTGCATTGTTCTCGGGCTTCTTCAAAGTCAGGAAATAACAAATCCAGTTCGTTAGCTTCAATTTCTGCAATTCCAAATTCTCGTATTCCGGGCGTATCCACCACAAATCCACCCGATGCAATCGGGACTAGTCGGGCAAAGGTGGTGGTATGTTTCCCTTTGTTCGACCATTCTGAGATTTCGCCTGTTTTATGTTCCAATGAATCATCAAGAGCATTCATAAGTGTGGTTTTGCCAACACCTGAAGGTCCGGTAAAGCTGACAGTCTTTTGTCCAATAAAATTTTTCAAATCTTGGATACTCTCTTGTGATGTGGCGTTTAATAACAGGATCGGAATGTCCATCTTTTCGT
Source organism: uncultured Chitinophagales bacterium (assembly GCA_964541325.1). Taxonomy (GTDB): domain Bacteria; phylum Bacteroidota; class Rhodothermia; order Balneolales; family M1805; genus M1805. The sequence continues at coordinate 7,705 of CAZIQX010000114.1, forward strand.
AAACTGTTCTCCAAATTTCAATGATTTCCACATCTTTTTGGCTGGCTAAATCCATTTTATTAATTATGATGGCCGGTTGTGCTTCTTCATAAACTTGAGTAGCAGCCAAAAAACGGTCAATTAATCCTAAGCGGTATTCCGGCTGTTTCACTGATTGAACAATACAGGCTAAATCCACATTGGCACACAGAATATGTTTGCCTTTTTTTCCATGAGTAGCTGTGCGTACTACAGCATTTTTCCGCTCATGAATGTGTGTAATCTGAAAGGTTCCATCTTCAACAGCATCCGCATCTACCCAATCACCAACTGCAATCGGGTTGGTTTCTTCTTTACCTGATAGACGAAATTTACCAGGAACCCTGGCTTGTACAACCGCACCATCGTCCACAAGTAATTTGTACCAACTTCCAGTTGATTCCAATACACGAACACGAGTAAGGTTTTGCTTCATTACTTTCCTATAGCTTTTTGAATGCGATTTAGCAATGCCGGTGCTAATGCATGAGCTTGTTCGTTAAATGGTTCAATAGCAATCTGTTCATATTCCAAATCGTCTGCTTTTCGAA
>CAZIQX010000114.1:8283-10844 GCA_964541325.1 uncultured Chitinophagales bacterium
CTACAACCGTCATCCGTTGCATATTCTAAAATAAAATCGTCTTCTTTTCGAAATTGATCGAATAATTCCTGCGTAAACAATACAAAGTCTTGTTTGTACCCTTTATGATGTGAACCATTAAAAGCACCATGAACGTGTAAATACAGGGTTTTAGATGCATATTCCCCTTCCAACTCCATGGAGTTCATCCATCGTACCATTGCTTTTGGGGCATAATGGGTGTATTTCATGCCCGGACTCATCACTTTATCGTTGGGATGTACTTGAGCAACACTGTGAATCTGTTTACCTAAAACTTCTTCAATTTCAAGCTTTGAAATCTTTCCCGGCCGATAAATCGTATAGGGTTCATCAACAAGTGAAAGCACGGTTGATTCAATACCAACCTCACATTTGCCACCATCAACCACAGGAACTAAGCCGTTGTAATCAGCTAAAACGTGTTCGATTCGTGTTGGGCTCGGTGAACCTGATTTATTGGCACTTGGTGCGACTAAAGGGCCTGTTTCCTTTAAAATATGTAGTGCAATTGTATGAGCAGGCATTCTTACTGCCACGTTGGGTAAGCCTCCGGTGATTTTATCCAAAATGCTCGCTTTTTTTGGAAAAATCAACGTTAATGGGCCGGGCCAAAATGATTGAATTAGCTTTTGTGCGTCTTCTGAAACAACATCGGTAAGTAAACGAAGCTGATTTTCGGTTGCAATATGAACGATAAGTGGATTATCACCCGGACGACCTTTAATCTCAAAAATGGTTTCAATTGCCGTTAGGTGAAAAGCTGAAGCAGCCAAACCATATACCGTTTCAGTTGGTATAGCAACCGTTTTCCCTGAATTTAACAATTCAATAGCTTGAGATGTAGAAACTATCATGATTAATGAGCAAATGTTGGTGTTGCTTTTTCGCGATAAAAAAGCCCTAAGAAGTTTACTGCGTCGTCTAAAGTAGTAATTTCACTAATCACAAATCGAACCACATCATCTTTTTGAGCCACATTCAAGCGATTGGCGGCTATTTCTTGCAATTTTTGAACAAGATTTTGGAACAATCCTTCATCATAAAATCTAGTACCTAATTCAGATTTTGGATTAGGACATTGTAACCACATGCGTCCACCTCTTATAGTTACCTTCTCAATAAACATATTGGAAGCTAACAGTTTAATTTTTGCCACCGAAACCAAATTTTCGGCAGCTTGAGGAAGTTTGCCAAATCGGTCAATGATTTCTGTTTGCCATTCTTCGATTTCTTTAGGGTGCGTTGCATTGGCTAATTTACGATATAGGTTTAATCGCTCAACATTATCAACAACATAGCCAACAGGAAGTAAGGCAGGCAGATCGACTTCAACTGAAGTATCAGGAGTTTCTTCGTCTAAGACAATATGCTCGAATTGATCTGCAAATTCACTTTCTTTAAGTTCACGAATAGCATCATTTAAAATTTTGAGATACAAATCGTACCCTAATTCGTTGATAAATCCACTTTGTTCAGCACCTAACACATCGCCAGCGCCACGAATATCCAAATCGCGCATAGCGATATTAAAACCGGAACCTAAATCCGAGTATTCCTCTAAGGCCATCAAACGTTTTCGAGCCTCGATCGATAAATCTTGCAAGGGTGGGGTAATCAAATAACAGAAAGCTTTTCGATTTGAACGTCCCACACGACCGCGTAATTGATGCAACTCAGACAAGCCAAATCGGTCGGCCCTGTTGATAATGATGGTGTTAGCATTTGAAATATCAATTCCACTTTCAACAATATTGGTGCTCACCAAAACATCAAATTTGTGCTCATAAAAATCGCTGATGATATGTTCCAATTCAGTGCCGGTCATTTGGCCATGAGCATGTTGAACACGCACATTTGGCACAATTCTTCGGATTAATTCAGCATATTCGCCAATATTTTGAACCCGATTGTGAATAAAGAAAACCTGTCCACCGCGTGATGTTTCGGCCAAAATTGCATCTCGGATAATACGTTCATCATACCCGTGAATTTCCGTTAACACCGGCTGACGATTTGGTGGAGGAGTGGTGATTGTGCTAAGGTCGCGGGCACCCATCAAAGACATATGAAGTGTTCGCGGAATTGGTGTTGCCGTTAATGTGAGTACATCAACGGTAGCGCGAAATTCTTTAAGTCGTTCTTTTACAGAAACTCCAAAACGTTGTTCTTCATCCACCACCAATAACCCTAAATCTTTGAATGCAATATCTTTAGAAGTAATTCGATGCGTTCCGATGAGGATATCAACCTGACCTTCTTTCGTTTTTTTGGCGATTTCTTTTTGGTCTTTGGGCGATTTAAAGCGGTTCATTACTTCAATTCGAACCGGAAAATTGGCCATTCGTTTTTTGAAGGTGTTAAAATGCTGATCGGCTAAAATCGTAGTTGGAACTAAAACCGCAACTTGTTTTCCATCCATTACAGCCTTAAAAGCAGCTCTCACAGCAACTTCTGTTTTACCAAAACCTACATCACCACATACTAAACGATCCATCGGAGTTGGACTTTCCATGTCCATTTTTACATCAATAATGGCTTTC
>CAZIQX010000115.1:0-10207 GCA_964541325.1 uncultured Chitinophagales bacterium
GATTGTGGAGTAGCTATCTCACAAGCAAAAGTGAAAATAAATCGTCCACCCGTTCCAAAAATCAATGCTCCGAATTGGGTTCAATTGGGTGAGTTATTTACGCTCGATGGAACACAATCGAGTGACCCGGACGGATTTATCACCGATTATTTGTGGCAAATTGGTACAGATACACTAATGGAAGGGCCGGTTGTTCAATATGCTTTGAAAGAAGAAAAAAACACGGATGTCATCCTCCAAATAACCGATGATTCCAAAACATTTAACTCGAGTCAACGAGCGAATTTTACGATTCGAGTGAATAAAAAACCTTGGGCATCTGCAGGGGATAACAAAATTGTGTCGCCCAATCGCCCTGCTACGTTTTCTGCGCGCTTTTCTCGTGATCCCGATGGAGAAATCGTGGATTACGAATGGCGTTTCCCGAATGGCGAAATCAAAAAAGGGGAAAATGTATCGCAAGCCTTTTCTGAACCGGGTGAATATCTCGTCTATCTTAAAGTAACGGACAATACGCAACGAGCTTATGGTTACGATTCGTTAGTAGTAACCGTAAACGCTCCGCCTGTTTCACTCATTAAAGGTGGACCAATTTTTAACACGGGTCGGGTAATTTTGGATGCTACTGCAAGTTACGACCCTGATGGAGAAATTAGTGATCAGTTTTGGATTGTGGATGGCAAGTCGATTTCCGGACCGAAATTAAATTATGCCTTTAGCAAACCCGGTGAATACTCCATTCAACATACTATAATTGATAATTCCGGAACCTACTCAGCTGTTCAAAGCAGTGAATATTCTGTAATTATTAATGATTTACCTGTTCCTGTTTTTGAAATCCCCACTCAAAAAGCACCTGGCGATACCGTTTTATTCGATGCCTCTCGTTCCACCGATTCGGATGGATATATCACCAAATATGTTTGGGATTTTGGTGATGGCAAAACAGCTGAAGGGGTTCAAATCAAACACCGGTACGATTTTCCGGGAACGTATCAGGTCAGTTTAACCGTGCAAGATGAGTTAGGTGGTGAAGCATCAAGTGTAATTCTCACCAAAGAAATTAAAGTAAATGCAGCTCCATTTGTGGACTATGTAATGCCTGAACGTGTTGTAACCGGCCAAACCGTTGAAGTGGATTTATCCCGATCATTTGATACGGATGGTAAGATTCTTCGCTATGAAATTTTGCAAGACTCGGCTTGGATAAGTTCAACTTCACCAAAAGTGAAAACGAAAATCACACCGGTTCAATCAGAGATAAGTGTTGCGGTTGTAGACAATTCAGGGCAAAGAAATGCGCGTTCTGAGGTAAAAATACCTCTAAAGTTTAATGAAGCGCCTGTTGCTATTGGAAACGGAAGTATTCGTACAGCTTCACCTATCATTTTATTTGATGCCACAAAAAGTTACGACCCAGATGGCGATGAGCTTATTTATTATTGGGATTTTGGAGATGGAAAATCAACTAAAGGGCCTCTTGTGCTTCACCGATATCCATTTGGCGGCTCATTTAAAGCCATCTTAACCGTTGACGACCAACGAGGTTTGGGAAATTCATTTTCTTATGATACCGTTTTTGTGTTCATCAATCGTTCTCCTGAAGCTTATTTTGAACTTCCTTTGGTTGTTTGTGTAGGCGATACGGTTGAATATGATGGAACAGGTTCCTATGAGCCCGACGGTGGACTCTTACGTTATGAATGGATATTTGGGGATGGGAAATCGGCGTTGGGTGGAAAGGGAAAACACGTTTTTGAACAGGAAGGGCGCTATCAGGTTGTGCTTACATTGGATGACAATGAGGGCATGCAAAATTCTATCGTGAGTTTTTCACAAACTATAGATGTAATCGGAGCACCAGAAGCATACGCCGGTGAAGATTTTACCGCCTGTGAAGGTGAAATAATTCAGTTCGATGGCTCCGGCTCAAAATCATACGACGAAACTCAAAATGAATATGAGTGGGATTTTGGGGATGGAAATACCTCAAGTGGAATGTATCCGGTTCACAGCTACGATAAACCCGGTCGTTATAAAGTACGCATGACCCTGATTTCAAATGTGGTTGGTGGTTGTAACAATCGCTCCGTTGATGAACTTTGGGTTACGGTGATGCCTCGCCCCAAAGCCAAGTTTGAAATTCCAAGCGTCGTTAAAGCCGGAGAACCTGTTACGTTTAACCCAACACCGTCCTTAGTTGATGGTCAATCCATCAAAAAAATTACTTGGGTAATCGGGGAAGAAGAAACAATCACTTTTACTCGTGTGCTATCTACTGAATCAGGAAGAAATCGCTCCGATTGGCAGATTACTTCAACAAAACCTATTTCTGAAAACTCGGTACCTGACAGAACTCCGTTGGGTGAATTGCCTACTTTTGAGCGTAATTTACCGTTGGGTGATTATCAAATTACTTTAAACATTGAGACCGAATCGGTTTCCAATTGCAATACGGCTCAACAGATTGAGTATATCACGGTTAAAGATCGTCCACAATTAGTTGTTCGAGATGTGCCTGTTTTAGTGCCCGGAGTTCCATTTCAATTTTCGGGTGCAGAGCTTTCAACATCAATAACGGATGTGAAATCTGCTTACTGGAACTTTGGGGATGGTACAACCAAACAAGGTTTGTTTGTAACCCATACATACTCCAAACCCGGAATCTATTCCATCGAATTTATTGCTGATGATGGTTCAGGTGGTGCCGGTGCTGTTACCCGAATTGAAAAACAAGTTTTTGTAAATTCTTCACCAAAAGCGGCATTTACCGGTCCTGATAGAGCCCTACCCGAAGATGTACTTACCTTTGATGCTACTGAAAGTTTTGATCAAGATGGAAGTATTACTCAATTTAATTGGTTCTTCTCAGATGGAACACGCTTACAAGGTCCTGTAGTCAGTCATACGTTTAAGCGGAATGGTAATTTTACGGTTACCTTAAGTGTTGCTGATGATGCTAATGCGCCAAACTCAATAAGCAGTGTTTCAAAAACAGTTCGGGTTGCTAATGCACCGGAATTATCTCTCAGCATTCCTGATATGGTGTGTCCGGGAACGGAATTAAATTTAATTAGCGCTTTATCGGTACCCACAAATGATACAACTCGTGTGCAAATCTTTATTGGGAATAAAAAAATCAGTTATAAAGAAGCGCAAGCACTCAGTTTTACTTTTCCGGGGGTGTATAATCTGCGTATCGTATTGGCGAGTTTAGGTACAGATGGCACTTCTGTTTTACGACATACCTTAGTTGTGAACGGTGCGCCAGAAATTTATGCTCAAGTTCCGGAATTGATTACTATCGGTGCAGCTAATGAGTTTGCCACGTTCGATGCATCCAACAGTTTTGACCCCAATGGTGATTTAGTGCGAATTACGTGGGATTTTGGTGATGGTGAAACCGCTTACGGAAAAAAAGTACAACATTTATACAAACGTGCGGGCACATATCAAGTAAAACTAAATATCATTGACGACAAAAATCTGACGTGTAGCAGCACGGAAAAAATTTTTACGGTTAAAGTTGTAAAGGAATAATCCTATGCCTGAAATAAAAACATATTTGCTGGAAAAGTCAGAGCAATTAGTGGATTTAATGGATGCACTTGAAGCTGCAGTTGAAAAAAACGAAGAAGAAAAATCAACAGCTGTGGTTAAGCAATTGAATACTATGGGCAATGAACTGGTTGAGTTAGTGCTCAATTTGGAAGGCGATGATAAAGCCTACGCTTATTTTATGTTAGGTTCGTTGTGTAGTGCATTACGTATGTGGCCTGAAGCAGAAGACGCATACCTGCAAGCACTCGAAACCTGGCCTGAACACGTTGGAATTTTAAACGAATTATTTGCTGCTCAATTTGAGCTCGGAAAGTTTAATCTAGCTGTTGAAACCATTCAAAAAAGCATTCAAATTGGAGGTGAAACTCCCGACGTGTTGCATAACTTGGCAGCCGCTACATGGCAAACGGGTAAAAAAGCTGAAGCTAAAATAATGGTGATGAATGCCTTGGCTAAATATCCGCAGTCGCATTCTTTTTATGAATTACTGAACGATATGGACTCAGAATCTTAAACAAAAAAAGCTGGGAACCCCAGCTTTTTTTGTTTTTAGGAAACATGATTTATCGTTTGAATAAGGTAAATAATACAAAGAAGATGTTTTCCTTGCGTTCTGCCAAACGACGCGTGAAGTAAGGAACCCACATGGTTCCATAAGGCACATAAACGCGTACGTTATACCCTTCTGATGCTAATTTTTCCATGGTACTCATGCGCATTCCATATAACATCTGAAATTCAAAGCGATCTTTAGAAATGCCTTTTTGTTTGGTGTAATCCATTACATATTGAATGAGTTCATCGTCGTGAGATGCGATTCGAGGATAGGCGGTGTTATCAATCAAATGTTTTGCATAAGCTTTGTAGGCTTCACGAATCGAGGGCATATCCTTAATAGCAATTTCAGCAGATTCTTTATAAGCACCTTTGCATATACGCACATCTGCCCCAAGTTTTGCTAAGTCTTCAATATCTTTTTTGGTACGTTTCAGATAGGATTGAATAACGATGCCAACCACTTTACTACCGTATTTGGATAAAGCCTCTTTGTATAAGTCGATGGTGACTTGTGTATAAGGTGAGCCTTCCATATCAATACGAACAAATTGTTTATTGGCTTTAGCCACATCGAGTAACTTAAACAAGTTTTGTTTACAATATTCGCGATCAATATCCAATCCAATCATCGTTAACTTGATGGAAATCGTTGAATCAAGTTCATTGGCTTCGATATTTTTAATTAAATCGATGTATTCCTGAACCGTGTCGTCTGCAACGTTGCGGTCGGTAACGTTTTCGCCGAGTAAATCGAGGGTTACTTTAATCTTTTTTTTATTGAGCTCTTTTACTTTAGGGATGCATTGCTCAAAGGTTTCGCCGGCTACAAATCGTTTGGCAAAAATAAAAGGTAATTTCATAGAGGTGAACTTCGCTGCTAGTCAAATTCGTAAGTGCGGCAAATATCGTGATTTTTTAACCGAAAAGCGCTATCAGAGCAATATCAGAACAAGAAAAAAAAAGTGTGCAAGCGAATGTAATTAAGCTGTACGTTTTTTTAACTATCGAGAAAGTTGAATAAATTGATAAATGAGCTTAACATCTTGTAGTTCTTTGGTTTACGAATTACGTGAAACTTTAAAAATTATTAAATAATAGAGTTGAACATTTTTAAACCTATTTTAAGACTCGGAATTCTTTTATTTTCGCCGAACTCATCAAAAACTGCTACCGTTAAAGATAGAATTTGAAAACAGGACAAGTCAGCATGAAAAAAGTTGGATGGTTTGATTATTGGCACAATCTTTCTCTGAAGGCCAAAATTATTATCAGCATTCTCAGCATTTTGAGTTTAACACTCATCTATGTCATTCATTCGATTTATCGGATAAATGCACTTTCAAAACAAGCGGAATCCATGTTGATGGCTCAGCAGTTAGAGTCGCAGTTGCAACACATTGAAATATCGCATCTAATTTGGTTGAACAAACTAAATAATCATTTACTCAACGAGGGAACGTCACCTGTTGATTTTGAGCTCGATTATACCAAATGTTCGTTAGGGCAATTTATTTTGAATGAATCGTCAACTGTTATAAACCTGTTGCCGGAAGCAGCACCCATTATCGCCTCATTAAAAACGCCACACGAAAATTTGCATCGTTCAGCTCGTGATATTGTAGAACTATTGAGTTTTGGCGCGGATGCGAAAGAGCGAGCCTTAAACATGTACACCAATGAGACGGAGCGGTTTTTGTCGGAAATTCGCGAAAAACTGAATGAACTGAACACCTTATCAAAACAAAAGCTTGTTTCAGCTTCGCGCCTCAGAGAAGAAGCGGATGCTTTAAATGAAAGTAATTGGATCTACAGTGTGGTTCAGTCGTTATTGTTGATAGTGTTTGGCTATCAAGTTGTTCGAACATTAATAACAACATTCAGCAGAATTACGCATGAGCTAGATCATTCCTTGCAGGAGTTGTTTGTTTCAACGGAAGAAATCAATCAGGCAAGTAATTCAATAGCTGATGGTGCTAATCAACAAGCCGCCGGAATCGAGCAGACTTCGGCTTCTTTGGAAGAAATTAACGCGAGTACAAAAATTAATCAGGCCAATGTGCAGGCATTAGCCGAAAGATTAAGTGGAATGAATGAATCGCTGCATAAATCCACCGATTATTTAAAACAGTTGGTTGATGTAATGACTCAAATGCAATCTGCAGGTGATGAAACTAAACGAATCAACAAAACCATTGATGAAATCGCATTTCAAACCAATTTACTGGCTTTAAACGCAGCTGTTGAAGCAGCACGTGCAGGAACAGCCGGTGCAGGATTTGCCGTAGTTGCCGAGGAAGTGCGTCGTTTAGCGTTACGTTCATCCGATGCAGCTAAACAAACAGAGCAAATTTTGGATGATATCACCGAACGAATTGATAACAGTTCAAATCTGATTCAATTCACAAACGGAAGATTTGACTCGGTCAGCAAGGATTTCATCAAACTGAAAACCATGTTAGATGAAATCTCATTCGCCACGCTAGAACAGACCAAAGCCATTGAGCAAATTGCGCAAACCGTACATTCCATTGATCAGGTTACCCAATCGAATGCAGCAAGTTCAGAAGAACATGCCGCAACGTCGCATCACATACATCAATTGACAACACGATTACAATCAGAGTCGGAGCGATTTAAACAACGAATATTAGGTTAGTGATTAACCTGTTTTTTGTGTTTTGTTTGCGTTCTTGACTGTTAAACAGCAAACAACGTTAGACGGAATATCTAGTTCGTATTTCAAAGCACGATTCTATATGGGTAATATGAAGTAGAATTGATGAGTCCAACGAAAAGAATAATTCTTTAAACGAAGGTGTAAATATCGCTTAATTCCAAACGGAGACAGTAATCATCTGAACTTGAGGATAATCTGATTGTTGTTTACGCGATTGCCAAATACTAATGGCTAGGGTGCTTATCAAAACGCTTGAAATCAGGATAAAATTAAGAATGCGCTTGTAACCATAAATGCGCTCTGCTTTTTTATAGGCTTCAAAATAAGACATGGTATTCAATTTTGGGGTTTTACGTTATCCCAAAACTACCACATCATCAAAAATGAGTGAGCTGTTACTCGATTAATGAAATAAATATGGGGATGAATTTATGAGCATGTGCAATCCGGCCCACACGACGTACCGGATTGCTTTGTGTTGAACAAAGGCAACCACCAGCGTTTGCTTAGAAATGCTACAGCAATAAACAGCAACACTAATGCCAAAAACTCCTGCATATTAATAACCTAAAGCTGTTCCAATTTGAAAAATGAATAGGGAACTCAGGTAAGCTAAGCCTGTCATGTAAACAAACATTACGGTTGGCCATCGCCAGGAATTTGTTTCTCTGCGAACAATAGCTAAGGTACTCATACACTGCATGGCAAGTGCAAAAAAGACCATGAGTGAGATAGCCGTTAAGGCAGTGTAAACCGGTGTTCCATCAGGTTTTGTGTCGGTGATAAGCTTTTGTTTTAAGGTTTGAGCTTCTTCACTATCATCTTCAATGCTGTAAATGGTATTTAGTGTACCAACCATAACTTCACGAGCAGCAAAAGAGGTAATCAATCCGATTCCAATTTTCCAGTCAAATCCTAAAGGTTCCACAGCCGGTTCGATAAATTGCCCTACTTTACCGGCAAAACTGTGTCGTAATTGAGCTGACTCAATGGTTTCACCGTCTAACAAAGGTTGTTTCGTAGAATCATACGTTGGGAATGATGCCAAAAACCACAACACAATGGAAATAGCCATAATTACTTTACCGGCTTCCGTAACAAAAACCCAACCTCGTTCAAACATATTATGAAACACTAAACGCCATTTAGGCATCTTGTAAGATGGTAACTCCATAATAAAAGGACTCGATTTCTCCGTTTTGAACACTTTTTTCATGGTCCAGGCTGCAACAATGGCCATCACAATGCCAAACATATACAAGCCGAAAAAGGTTAGGCCTTGCAAAGGAATAAATCCAGCAATGGAAGTGTCGGGTACAAAGGCAGCAATCATTAAAGCATAAACAGGTAAGCGAGCCGAACAGGCCATAAATGGTAACACCATCATGGTAATTAATCGGTCGCGCCAATTTTCAATGGTACGGGTAGCCATAATTCCAGGAACAGCACAGGCAAACCCCGACATTAAGGGAACTACAGAACGACCATGCAATCCAATTCGATTCATGAATCCATCCATTACAAAAGCCGCGCGTGCCATATAACCGGTGCTTTCTAAAATCGAAATAAAGAAGAATAAGAACATGATTTGGGGCAGAAATATGACTACGCCACCCAATCCGGCAAGAACACCTTCTACAATTAAGTCGTTTAGCATCCCCTCGGGTAATGTTTTTGAAACCCAATCGCCAGCGGTAATAAAAGCCACATCAATTAAATCCATAAAGGGTTCTGCCCATGAAAAAATGGATTGGAACATCACTAGCAAAATCAAAACAAAAAGGATTGGACCGAATACCTTATGAGTAACAACTTTATCAATTCGATCGGTTTTGGTGAGTTTTGGCTCTGATTTTTCGGTGGATTCGGTGGTTACGTCACCGATGTATTGATAACGCGCCAATACCTCTTCTGCCATCCAGTTTTTTCGGGAATCGTCTAAAATACGACGAGCTTTTGCTAAAACTTTGACTAAATCATTTTTGGATGGATGTAAGCGATACCCTTCTGCGGCTTGCTCATTGCTAAGTAAGCGTAAAGCTTCAATTTTATGCGCAAATTCGGGAAGTTGGGTATGTTTTTTCAACCATTCATCTTCAATAAGAGAAACGGCTTTTTTTATTTCTTCTGAAGGATTCCAACGAAATCGTTGTGGCGGAATGAGAGTATGTGTAGCAATAGCCTCTTTTACTTTTTCGGCTTCTTTTTCATGTTTTGCAATGATGGGAACTACAGGTGCACCCAATTTTCGACTGAGTTGTAATGCATTGATTTTGGTACCTCGGTCTTGAGCAACATCCATCATATTTAACAAAACCAGTACGGGCAGACCCAAGTCCATTACTTGTGATGCTAAATAAAGATTTCTCTCTAAGTTACTCGCATCTAAAATAACTAAAACTAAATCCGGAATAGGGTCGGTTGAGTTTGAGCCGATTAAGGTTTCAAATGCTATTTTTTCGTCAAGAGTTTTTGGATTTAACGAGTAGGTTCCGGGTAAATCAATAACAGTATGCGATATACCATTAATTACCATAGTTCCTGTTTTGCGTTCAACAGTAACACCGGGATAGTTTCCAATTTTTTGACGTAATCCGGTTAAAGCATTAAATAATGTTGATTTACCCGTGTTCGGGTTGCCAACTAAGGCAATGTTAAGCGCTTTTTTTTCCAAGGTTTAATCCAGTTCAATACAAGTTGCTTCTTCTTCGCGCAAACTCAACATATAACCGCGAACTTTAATTTCAATGGGATAACCTAAAGGTGCTGTTCGAATTACTTCGATTCCCATCCCGGGAGTAATTCCCATCTCGAGCAGACGAATAGACTCAGCTCCGTGGATGGTTTTGATTAGATGTTTTCCTGGTGTTTTGATATCGGATAAGCGCATACGTTCCTACATGGGTAAAACCAAAATGCTTCGCGCTAAATCTCCATTGATGGCTAGTCGGGTTTCACCAACTTGTAGTATTACATGTTGCTGTTTGGAAATAATGGTACCATTAGCGCCTTCAACGCAACCCAACTCTCTGAGTCGACACGCGTCTTCATTGCTGCACCCAAGGCACTGTATAGAAATAACTTCGCCAACTTTAGAAGTACTAAGCGGAAACATATCAATCTATTTTGATTCAGTCTAAACAAATATAAGAAAGTTTTCGCCAATGATTTCGTTCCAAAAGCCTGTAAAAATGCACATAGAACGTAAAATGAATGACGCTCTCAAATATAGGAGTCTCTTATCCGATTTGCAATTTGTTGTGCTAGATGTTATTCTCAAAATAATAATCAAATATGTGCAAAATATGTGTATTTTCAATTTTAATACTAAAAATTACTTTCTGAATAAACTATTTAATGTTAGATTTTAAGCATTAAAGTTATTTTGAAATAGTCTTTTCTTAGAAGTTT
>CAZIQX010000115.1:10217-10689 GCA_964541325.1 uncultured Chitinophagales bacterium
GATTATGATACGAGAATTATTAAATAAGGTTATTGAAGGAGACTGTTTAGACGTTATGAACCACATTCCTGATAATTCTATTGATATGATTTTATGCGATTTGCCATATGGAACTACCCAGAATAAGTGGGATTCAGTTATAAATCTTGATGCATTATGGAGTCATTATGAGAGAATTATTAAAGATAATGGCGCTATTGTTTTAACATCACAGGGTTTATTTACCGCAAAATTAATTATGAGTAATGAGAAATTATTCAAGTATAAAATTGTCTGGATAAAGTCGAAGTCAACCAATTTTCTAAATGCAAAAAAACAACCGTTAAGAAAACACGAGGATATTTGTGTTTTTTATAAAAAACAATCAAAATATAATCCTCAAATGACAAATGGTGAGGCTTATGATAAAGGAGTAAGAAAAAATCAATTTACTGGTAGCTATGGAGACTTTAAGCCTAAACACGTAAAAAGC
>CAZIQX010000116.1:0-2061 GCA_964541325.1 uncultured Chitinophagales bacterium
AATCATCATTCCAATTTCGTCGCAATGTGCTTCCAAGACCACGGTTTTAGCTGAATCATGGTGATGTAATACCACTGCTGCTGACCCATAAGGATCGGTAAGTATGCTATCCGCTGATGATTTTAAATAACTTAACCACACCTGTTGGCCGGCAGCTTCAAATCCGGTTGGTGATGGCGTAATGAGTAATTCTTCCAGAAATTTTAAAGACTCTTTAGAATGAGAATTCATACATCGTGTTATTTTGAGTTTGTATGCAAGCGAAAATACAAAGGTTAATGCTGTTCGAAGAGTTAAAACTTATTGATTTCTCATAATCCTGCATTTTTATTCGGGTTTGCCAACTATGCAATAGTTAACCAACGAACAGAATCGTATGCACAGATAGAATTAAACCCGTTTATATATCATTTTTCATAAACATAATGAAAGATATCTGTAATACTTAAAGTAAACCCAAGTCCACTAAAAATCCCACCTTGGCAGTTGAACATTAAATCTGACAAAATTTGGAATGCCCTTGAGAGGAAGTTCTTTATTCTGAAATAAGGCTGATGCCTATTCGAATACTCGAAGAAACACGTTATTGATGTTATCAAATCACAAAAATTGGCATCTATAAATCATATATACAAGTGGAAAAGTAAACGCTTACAAAATAGTACGCTATCCGAAATTTCACACTAATAAAATCAATATCTTAAAGCGCTTACACTCTTCATAAAAGCGCTTCCAACCCGCTGTGTATAGGTGATGTATATATTGCAATAACGCTACTATACAGTTACAATGCGAGTGCCTTTTAGGTTGGTTAAAAGGCGAGCCTTAACGGGTTGGTTAATTGTAAGTAAAGAAATCAGGATAAACAGACTTATGAAGATGAAACTCAGCTTCATTCTGTTTGTAGCTCTAGCTTGCTTTTCAGGGTTGGTTACTGCGCAAACGGCAAATGTAGATGTTACACAAAACATGGATGGTTGGAGACTTACTGTAAATGGGAAGCCATTTATGGTTAATGGTATGAACTGGGACTATTATCCGGTTGGCACCAATTACTCCTACTCCTTATGGGAGCAATCTCCCGAATTTATTCGAAAAGCGCTCGATAGTGAAATGAGCATGCTTAAGTATATGGGCGTGAACACGATTCGGGTTTACACCGGCATTCCAAAAGAATGGATTCAATATATCTATGAAACATACGGTATTTATACCATGTTGAATCACTCCTTTGGTCGTTACGGAGTTACTATCGATGGCGCCTGGGTTGGAAACACCGAATATTCGGATCCAAAAGTTCGTGAGATTTTATTAAGCGAGGTTACTCAGCTTGTTGAAGAATACAAAAACACTCCGGGTTTACTCCTTTACCTTCTCGGTAATGAAAACAATTACGGACTGTTTTGGGATGGTGCCGAAACCGAAGATATCCCTTTAGAAGACCAAAAAGCCACAATTCGTGCACGAGCTATGTATAAGCTCTTTAACGAAGCGGCAGTTGCTATGAAAGGCATTGATCAACGTCATCCGGTTGCGATTTGTAATGGTGATGTACTATTTCTGGATTTAATTGCTGAATTAGCTCCCGATTTCGACATTTTTGGTACAAATACGTATCGTGGAATTTCCTTCACTGATTTGTACACAACGGTAAAAGCTACATACGACAAACCTGTTCTGCTTACCGAGTTTGGTTCTGATGCTTTTAATGCCAAAACCAATCAGGAAGACCAAATGGCGCAAGCATTTTACAAACATGGTAACTGGCGCGAGATTTATGAAAATGCTGCCGGATTTGGCAAAGCCAATAACTCTATTGGTGGTTTTACCTTCCAATTCAGCGATGGATGGTGGAAAACAGGTCAAACTAGAGAACTTGAAGTTCACAATACAGAAGCATCATGGGCTAACGGCGGGTATCAGTTTGATTTTGTTCCCGGCGAAAACAACATGAACGAAGAATGGTTTGGTATTGCCGCAAAAGGTAAACCCGACCCTGCCGGTTTTTACGAAAATTATCCTCGTGCTGCATTTTTTGTAATCAAAGAGGCTCATGCATTC
>CAZIQX010000116.1:2071-10682 GCA_964541325.1 uncultured Chitinophagales bacterium
CGATGTTTATGCACCTGGTGTTACACTTGAACAACTTCAATCGTACTTCAACAATATCTCCTTATACGAAGCTTATTTAAAAGCAAAAAGTGCAAGCCCTTCATCATCAGGTGGTGGTTCAAGTTTGATTAAAATCAGTCGATTTGCTGCCAATTTTAATACCTACAACACAGGTGGTAGTTTAATTACAACTCCGGAAGAACCCGAAGCAGGTACACGTCAATTCCCTAATCAGTTGGGATTCGACCACATGCAATCGTTTTTTGTGGGAGTTGAAGCCAACCCCGCTCCAAACATGCGTGCCAATGTGGAACTTAACATTTTGGGTAATGTAGCTCAAAATCCCATTGATGAGTTATTTTATGAAAGCCGTGGCGGCCCGGTAGAATTACTATCAACAGATGACCGAATTACTGCTCAATCTTTAGATAGAATTGCCATTTATCGTGCTACCTATACCTGGGATCACGAATACTTCAAAATGGACGGTTTCTATCGTACCGGACATTATCATTGGGCTTATGAAGGCGATTTCTTTAACCTGTATCCTGAAGCGAATTATGGGGCAAACATTGATATTTATAATGGTAATGCTCCTTTGGGATTTGAAGCTGAAGGTAAAAAGCAACTAAAAGGCCTTAAAGTTGCATTTGGCCCGGAATTATGGTGGGGAGCTAACCCGGCCGTTTTGGTTAAATATTCCAAAACATTGGCTAATACTGAATTGACCGGTATTTATCACGAAGATTTGCAACAAATTGGTTCTACGGCAAGCTCCTTTGCTATTCCTCAACCCAAAACCCGTCGTTTAACCCTTCATGCCAATAAAGCCTTTGGCAAATTTGAAGTGGACTTAGGCGGTATCTGGGGTGGACAACCACTTAATGGTAGAACGTTTCAAGTATATCGCGAAGAATCAGACGGTACCGTTTCGGTGTATGAGGATGAAATTAAACCCATGGACAACTGGGGTGGTAAAGTAAAACTATCCTATATCGGTGGTCTATTCAATTGGTATGCATCTTCTGCTATTCAGGGACTTGTTGCCAATGGTGGCGCCGACCAAACGATGACATTCACCGGCTAGCGCTTAAAAGACAGTGGAAGTGGAAATCAGTACAATTTCTTATCCGGTTTCACATACACCATGGGTAATATTCAGGTTGCACCAAACTTTTTATGGCAAAAACCCATTGAAGGCCCCATTCCAGGTGGAGTTCAAGCGCCCGGACGTCCTCGTAACATTTTGGAAGACCCCTTTTCAGTACGTGCAAACCGCGAACAAATCGGTGGTGAATTGTTACTTACCTTCGACCCAACGCCGGGCACTTACATGTACAATTGGGATAGCGACCGATCAGAAGACGCCCATTTCGCCTTTAGTTTAGGCTTTGTGTATCGTCATTTGCCCACCACACAAGACGCGGCAATCGGTATTCTACCTGATGGACGGACCTTTTTTGCCTTCCCGGGCGGTGCACCTGCTCGCGATTTGTGGGAAGTAAACGCACGAATTGTATCAAAAGTAAACCGCGATTTTGGTTGGATTGCCGTTCTTTACGGTGGTGATGCCCAAGCCAACGGTAGCGACCCTCGTTTGATTACCCGCTTTGGAGGCGACCTCCGTTTGATGTACAAAAACTGGATGCTCAATTCGTTCGTACGTGTAAACGATTGGGGTCCATTTGATTGCCACCGCGACTTTAACCTCACCTTCCCACTTCAACTCATGGCTGATATCTCAACCAACCTAAGTAAACCGGATTGGTTTGGTTTGCCTTCCACACGATTTGGTATTCGAGGAACATGGCGCTCCTTAAATGAATTTTCACCCCGTTATGCACCCATGTATGTGCTCGACGGCAGTGGTGAATTGGTTCCCGACCCAACTGCAATTGGTTTCCCCAATGGTACAGAATGGGAGTTCAGAACCTATTTACAAATCAACATCAATAACTAAGTATGAACAACGAGATGAGAACGAGAACTTTACCTGTTACTTTAGCCGGACTTGTTGTACTGCTACTGTTTGGCTGCGAACGCTCGGTTGATGGCTTGGAAACCCCTGAATTCTCGAATAATCCAAATGTTTTTTTGGATGGATTCAGCTCAGGATTAAACTATGCTGCCTTTGGCGGCTCAGTTCCCACAGCTTTTCAGGTTGATGAAGAAGTAACCTATAATGCAACGCTGGCATCGATGCGCTTTGAAGTACCCGATGCCAATAACCCTGCCGGTGCGTATGCGGGTGGTGTATTTTTTACCTCTTCACCTAGAAATTTATCGGAATATGATGCTTTAACCTTTTGGATTAAATCATCTCAAGCTGCTAGTATTGATTTATTGGGCTTTGGCAATGATTTAGGTCTCTCCCCTTATCAAGCGTCGATTTCTGCCTTACAAGTAAATACTAACTGGAAAAAAGTCATTATTCCATTGCCTGATGCCTCCAAATTAACGGAAGAACGTGGTATGTTTTTCTACTCCACAGGTCCAATCAATAACAATGGTTACACGTTCTGGATTGACGAAGTTAAATTTGAAAAACTAGGTACGATTGCTCACCCACAATTTGCCATCTTAAATGGTGATTCATTAAGTGAGTCTTCTTTTTCCACGGTTACGCGTCGGATTACCGGATTACAAAGCATCTTCAACTTGCCTAATGGAACCAATATCGCCGTTGACGCTTCCTCCACATACTTCGATTTCACCTCTTCTGATGAAACCGTTGCTACCGTTGATGCTACCGGATTGGTTACAACAGGCGCACAAGGCACTGCAACGATTAAAGCGTCCATGAATGGTATTGAAGCTGATGGTGCCTTAACGATTGTATCGCGTGGTGTTTATAATGGCGCGCCAACGCCTACTCACTTGCCTGAAAATGTCATTTCCATTTTTAGTGATGCGTACGAAAATGTGCCTGTTAACTATTACAATGGTTATTGGCAGCCTTATCAAACTACTACATCAGCTGATTTTGAAGTAAATGGTGATCATGTATTGAACTACAACAATTTCAATTTTGTGGGTATTGAATTCAGTTCACCTACGATTGATATCCGAAACATGACTCACTTTGTGATTAATCTGTACATACCCAATGCTTTTACAGGTAGTCCAAATTTTCAGATCGAATTGGTTGATTTTGGTGCTGATGGTGTATTCGGCGGTACTGATAACAGAAGTCATCGCTTAACATTTACCCCACCTTCGATTACGGCTCAAAACTGGATTACGCTCAATATTCCTTTAACAAGCTTCACAGGCTTAACCACTCGTGCACACTTGGGTCAAATCATTTTTGAAGGAACCAATATACCCGGTTTCTATGCCGACAACATTTATTTCCGCAGATAAATCCAAAGCAATCAAGAATTTAAACATACAGACTATGAAAAATATACTCTCCTTAATCGCTTTGGCTTTTTTACTCATTCAGTGTAATGCAGAAGCCAATCAAGAGTTGGAAACCCGCAATTGGGAATTGGTTTGGAGTGATGAATTCGAAGGCGCTGCCAACGAATCTCCCGACTCCTTAAAATGGACCTATGACATTGGTCGCGGCCAAGATGGCTGGGGTAATCAGGAATTGCAATATTATACCGACAGCCCCAATAACGTTTCTTTGGACGGCAATGGCAACTTAGTGATTACCGCACGCGCCGAATCCTTTGGTGGTGGTGCATTTACATCAGCAAGAATCAAAACCGAAGGCTTATTCGAACAAGCTTATGGTCGCTTCGAAGCCCGCATGATTACACCTTATGGTCCCGGTTTATGGCCTGCTTTCTGGATGTTAGGCTCGAATATTGATGAAGTATCCTGGCCACAGTGCGGCGAAATCGACATCATGGAACAACGTGGTCAAGAACCTCATATCGTTCACGGAACCGTACACGGACCGGGTTATTCAGCCGGAAATGCTGTTACCAAGGCGTACTCCTTAACGAACGACCGATTCGATGCTGATTACCACATTTATGCCGTAGAATGGTTCGAAGATCGTATTGACTTCTTTGTAGATGATTTTCTCTATCACCGAATTCGTCCAAGTGATGTAAACGGCGAATGGGTGTTTAACCAACCCTTTTTCCTCATTCTTAATGTTGCCGTTGGTGGAACCTATGTGGGTTTCCCGACCGCACAAACGCCTTTTCCTCAACGCATGACTATTGATTACGTGCGTGTGTACCGCGAGGCAAACTAACCCTAAAAACCGAAATCATTTCCGGTAACTCACTGGCTCCCAACATTTAATTCTTTACGACCGTGGCACTTACTTCCATCGAGTTTAACAACGAAACCTGGTTCAAAATTTCTAACTACGATCACATGCGCCCATTTTTTATGAGCGTAGTGAGTAATTCCAATCATTGGATGTTTATCTCAAGCAATGGCGGTTTAACGGCCGGACGCAAAAATCCACAGTTTGCCTTATTTCCCTATTACACGGATGATAAACTGACCGAATTGGCACATACCACTGGAAGCAAGACCATTTTTCAGGCTCAAAAAGATGGAAAAACATGGATTTGGGAGCCTTTTTCAGATCGTTTTTCAAATTTATATGCCGTAACTCGCAATCTCTACAAAGTGGTTTACGGCAATAAAATTCTATTTGAAGAAATCAATCATGATTTAGGACTTACCTTTCGCTATCAATGGAATTCGAGCAATTTGTTTGGATTTGTGAAAAAATCGGAATTAGTGAATTCTACCGGTGAAAGTATAAGCCTTAAAGTAATCGATGGCATGCAAAACATTATGCCACATGGCGTTAGCGCTGATTTGCAAGCTGCCTCGAGTAACCTGGTTGATGCCTATAAACGCAGTGAATTGGTTTCAGAAACCGGTTTAGGTTTGTATGCATTGAGTGCAATTATTGTGGATAAAGCCGAACCAAGCGAAGCCCTCAAATCCAATATTGCCTGGTCCATGGGCCTAAAACCGGATTTTCACTTGCTTTCATCCTTGCAATTAGAAGCCTTTCGTCAACAAAAAGCAATTCATGCTGAAACGGATGTTAAAGGCGAAAAAGGTGCTTACTTTGTGCATAGCACGTTTGTTTTAGATGCTTATCAAGAAAAAAATTGGCTTTTTGCGGCAAATGTCAACCAAACACATGCTGCCATAATTGCTCTTAATGAGCGATTAAAAACAGAAGCTGATTCACTTAAAACGGATCTTCTTGATGATATTCAGTTAGGTACAGAGCAATTGATTCAATTGGTAGCTGCAGCTGATGGACTTCAATGTTCTGCTGATGAACTTAAAAATGCACGTCATTTTTCCAACGTGTTGTTCAACATTATGCGTGGCGGAATTTTCGACGAAAATTATACCATCGAAAAAGCCGATTTCAGTACCTATCTGAAAAAAGCAAATAACGAAGTTTTTGCCCGCAATCAGGAGTTTATTCATGCTTTTGCTGATAAATTTTCTTTAACTGATTTACAAAAGGCTTTAAATACGTCTTCCGACCACGATTTTGTGCGTCTTGCTAAAGAGTATTTGCCACTCAAATTTAGTCGTCGTCATGGTGACCCATCCCGCCCTTGGAATAAATTCAGCATCAATACTCACAGTGAAGTTGATGGCTCCAAAATCCTGGATTATGAGGGAAATTGGCGCGATATCTTCCAAAATTGGGAAGCTCTAGCCTACTCTTATCCCGAATTTGTGGAAGGGATGATTTCCAAATTCTTGAATGCTTCCACCTTCGACGGATACAATCCATATCGGGTAACGAAAGGTGGTTTTGATTGGGAAACCATCGAACCGGATAATCCGTGGTCTTATATTGGGTATTGGGGTGATCATCAAATTATCTATTTATTGAAATTTTTGGAGTTCTATCAAAAAATTGAACCCACAGCTTTCGACTCCCTTTTTGATCGTGATTTCTTTGTGTATGCGCATGTGCCCTATCGCATTAAATCCTACGCAGACATCACCAAAGACCCGAAAAACACGATTGAGTTTGATGAACATGCCGACCGTGAAATCAGAAAACAAATCGAACGCAAAGGCGCTGATGGTGCCCTCCTTACCAATCCGAACGGGGATATTCATCGCGTAAACTTTATTGAAAAAATTCTGGCGACTGTACTTTCAAAAGTATCGAACTTTGTTCCTGAAGGTGGCATTTGGATGAATACACAGCGTCCGGAGTGGAACGATGCCAACAATGCCTTGGTAGGCAATGGCGTTTCGATGGTTACCTTGTATTATTTACGTCGTTTCTTAGCCTTTTTCGAGCAAGTTACAGCGCAGTCAACCGTTCAGGAAATTGAACTTTCTGAAGAAATTGCCGGCTTTTTCGATCGTTTACAGGCCACCTTAAACGAGCATAAAAACGTACTTCATTCCACGATTTCAGATCAAACCCGTAAAACGATAACCGATGCATTGGGTCAGGCAGGCAGCGATTTCCGCAATCAAGTGTATGCACATGGCTTTAGTGGTAAAAAACGCACGGTTAGCTTAAAAGATATTCATGATTTTTCTGTACTTACACGAAGTTACCTGGAACAATCCATCACCGCAAATCGCCGCAGCGATTCTCTTTATCACGCCTATAATTTATTGAGTTATTCGGCAGAAGGCATCAGGATTGAACAGTTAAGTGAGATGCTTGAAGGCCAAGTTGCCGTGTTAAGCTCTCAATTTTTAAAGCCTAAAGAAGCAGTGGGAGTTTTACAGGCCTTGCGTAAAAGTGCTTTATATCGCGAAGATCAAAACAGTTACATTCTTTATCCTAACAAAGCATTACCGGGCTTCTTAGAAAAAAACAGCATTCCGGAATCGTTGATTAACCAATCTGCTTTGCTGAAAAAATTACTCTCTGACGGAAATACAAGTATTGTTCAGATAGATGTACTTGGCGGTTATCATTTTAATGGAAACTTTAAGAATGCTCGCGACCTACAAGAGGCCTTAGATACCCTAAAACACAGCCATTATGCCGAATTAGTTTTGGCTGATGAATCCCTTGTATTACAGATTTTTGAGGAAATCTTTAATCACAAAGCCTTTACAGGTCGCTCCGGCACGTTCTATGGGTATGAAGGATTAGGCTCCATTTATTGGCATATGGTTTCCAAGTTGTATTTGGCCGTTGAAGAAGTTTGTTCTGCATCTCACGAAGGAAATTATGCGCCCAAAACGTTTGCCGAATTGGCTCATTTCTTTGATGAAGTTGGTAACGGTATCGGAGTTCATAAAAATCCAGAGTTGTACGGGGCTTTTCCAACCGATCCTTATTCACACACACCTTATCACCGTGGGGCACAACAACCCGGCATGACCGGTCAGGTTAAGGAAGATATTTTAGTTCGCTTAGGTGAATTGGGGGTGAGCATTAAAGATGGTTGCCTCCAATTTAATCCGGGTTTACTTAAAAAAGATGAATTTCTTACAAAAGAAACCATTTTTGAATATGTGGACATCAATCAAGTAAAACAACAATTATTGATGCCTGCCCGCGCATTGGGATTTACTTTCTGTCAGGTTCCTGTGGTGTATCAAATCGGCGATAAAACAAAATTAGAAGCTGTTTTGAACGATGGAACGGTAAAAGCTTTTGATCAGGCCAAACTGGATAAAACCTTAAGTCATGAAGTTTTTAATCGCACCGGCTTAGTGGATTTACTCACAATAACCCTAACGGAAAATCAATTACGTTGATAGGATTTACCATGAAAACCTCTGCCCTAATTCTAGTACTCATGAGTCTGTTGATTTCAGGAAATGTTTTGATTTCCTGCACTTCAAAACCGGTTGAGAAAACAGCGGCGGAAATTCTCGGAAATCCAAACTACCGGGCTATTTCTTATGGTGGATATCGTGAAAACACACGTGATATTCAACCAACCGTGGCACAACTAAAAGAAGACATGCGCATTCTTTCAGCAATGGGTATTCGCTTGATTCGAACCTATAACGTTCATCTCGACCATGCTTCTAACGTGTTAAAAGCCATTCGAGAATTAAAAAATGAAGACCCTTCTTTCGAAATGTATGTGATGCTTGGTGCCTGGATAGATGCCAAAAATGCCTGGACTGACTTACCCGACCGTATCAGAGATGAAAACAGCCCACGTAATGCTGTTGAAATTGCGCGTGCAGCTGAATTGGCTAATCTCTATCCTGATATCGTAAAAATTATTGCGGTTGGTAACGAAGCTATGGTGCATTGGGCGTGGAATTATTACGTAGAACCCAAAATCATTCTGCAATGGGTTAATCATCTTCAAGACTTAAAGAAAAAAGGCGAATTACCGGCTGATTTATGGATAACAAGTTCGGATGATTATGCGTCATGGGGCGCCGGCGACCCGGTTTATCATACCGATGAACTGAATAAACTGATTGAAGCCGTTGACTTTATCTCCATGCACTCCTACCCGATGCATAACACCCATTATAATCCACAATTTTGGGGAGTGCCGGATAACGAACGCAACTTATCTGACAAAGAGAAAGTGGACGCCGCTATGGTTCGTGCCCGGGATTTTTTCCTGAATCAGTACAACAATGTTGTTAAGTACATGAAATCCCAAGGCTTTAATAAACCGGTTCATGTGGGAGAATCCGGTTGGGCTAC
>CAZIQX010000117.1:0-10557 GCA_964541325.1 uncultured Chitinophagales bacterium
GGCTTTCGGCTTTCGGCTTTCGGCTTTCGGCTTTCGGCTTTCGGCTTTCGGCTTTTGCTTCTATTCTCGAACTTCTAGCTTTTACATATTGCGAACCTAGCGCCTTTGCGGTTCATTCCAGCAATCAGCAATCAGCTATCAGCTATCAGCCTATTTGGCTGAGGAGCATTTCTATTGTATTTTAGATTTCAAAAATTTCAAACCTTCGACATGAGCGACCAACAACTCCGATTCGAAATTATCACTGCCTTTGCTGATGCCTATCAAAACTTAGGGTATAGCAGTCTGATGGGTAAAATAGTGGCTCTATTACTGCTTTCTGAAGATCCGTTATCATTAGATGAAATATCCGAAAAATTAGAAATGAGTAAAGGACCGATTTCCCAAATTGCGCGTCGTTTAAAAGATCATCGCATTATAGAACGTATTTGGGTGAAAGGCGAACGCAAAGATTATTACCGCGCCGCTGATGATATTTTTGGTGAAGCATTTCGAAATTACATGGGTTCTATGCGTCGGAATCAGCATATTGCTGAACGATTTTTGGCTATTTCCAGTGAAAGAGGTACGGATTCGTTTACCGTTGAGCGTATGCAGGAAATGAAAGCATTTTACGAGTTACTTGAAAAGCACAATAAAGCGTTTATTCAAGAGTGGGTGTTACTACACGAAAAACAATACAAACGCGTACTAGCTCAAATTCCATAAGGTTTTTTTCATGGTGAAATTTATCAACGTTTCGCCACGCAGGGGAACTTCATTTTTTTCTGTTACCTGAAATCCGTTTTTCTGAAAAAAAGGTTTAGCCAAGTGCGAGGCATGCGTGGATAGTTGCATCACCTTAGGAAGGGAGAGTAATTCAAACTCTGCTTGGTTATATAATGTTTGGGCGATATTTCTGCCTTTCCAATCGGGTAACACGTACAAGAAATCGATATAACCGTCACTTCGATAGGAAATAAATCCTACTTTTTTTCCATCAACCTGGGCAAAGAGAGTTTTGAGTTGTTTTAGGCGCATCGACCAATAATAGGAATCAAAATCGGCAGGAGCCCATGCATCACATTGAGCTTTGGTATAAACTTGCACTCCAATTCCATGAACGGATTCGTAAAAGATCTGGTGCAGTTGTTCGAGGTCATCCGTTTTAAAATCAACAAGTTGGATGGTAGGAGTGTGAGTCATAGGCTCATAAGATTGGTTTTTGCCAAAGTACATAATAATTTGTTGATATTCTTCAAAACCTTGCATAACAGTAGGTTGAGTTTGCATGATTGCAACAGGGATGCGGCGGGCTTGGTGCGAGCGAAGCGAGCACGGAGGAGCTGGCGACGACCCCAAAGCAGCCCGACCTGAACGAGCGTAGCGAGTGAAGGGGTTGCCCAAAAACGTGTTGAGTTATAAAGGTTTAAAGTTGTAAAGTGATGAAACTAATTTTAAACCAATCAACCTATAAACCATTAACACTTTTAGTAATTATTGAATAACTTCAACCCCATCAATTTAAAAAGGAAAAACCATGACTCCCATAGATTTACGCAGTGATACCGTTACCAAACCCACACCTGAAATGCTTCACGTTATGATGGCGGCCCCTGTTGGTGATGATGTGTTTGGCGAAGACCCAACAGTAAATGCTTTAGAACAGAGAGTGGCCTCGTTATTTGGTAAAGAAGCAGGCGTTTTCGTGCCAAGTGGAACAATGAGTAACCAATTGGGCATCATGGTGTTAACCCAAACCGGTGAAGAAGTTATCATTCATGAAACCGGGCATATTTTTAATTATGAAGGTACTACGGCGGCGTGGTTATCGAATGTGCAATTGCGACCACTTACCGGATTAAAAGGAAAATTATGGCCCAAAGATATCGAAGCGGCTATTCGTCCACGTAACGATTGGGACCCACATTCCTCCGTTATTTCGCTCGAAAATACAACCAATAGGGGCGGAGGTACGGCTTATACGCGTGATGAATTACTTGAAATAAAGCACTTGGCCGATCAGCATAATTTATTGGTTCATTTAGATGGTGCCCGAATTTGGAATGCGATTACGGCAACAGGGATTGAACCTGCATTTTTTGGCACGATTGCAGAAACGATATCCGTTTGTTTTAGCAAAGGATTGGGCGCGCCGGTTGGTTCCATGTTGTTAGGTTCTGCTTCACGCATAAAAAAAGCACGTCGATTTCGTAAAGTTTTAGGTGGTGGGATGCGTCAGGTTGGTTTATTAGCCGCCGCAGCCGATTATGCCATTACACATCATTGGCCTTTGATGGCAGATGATCATCGCCGTGCCAAGGAATTAGCCTCAATTATTGCACAACGTTCAGATATGGAGATTGACCCTGCTACAGTGGAATCGAACATTGTTATTTTTGAACTTAAACACGAAATGGCGTCCGATTTTCTGAAACGCATGGATGCTAAAGGTATCCGAATGGTTCCTTTTGGACCTAAAAAAGTGCGCGCGGTGTATCACTTTCAGGTGGATGAGACCATGCATCAAAACGTGTTGCAGGCCTTCAGAAACTAGAAAATGTCTGGATTTACTGATTGGGTACGAGAGAAAACTTGCGCCAATGAGTGATTTGCAAATGGCTGAACGTAAAGTATTCAGTATCTATAGATAGAAATGCTTTTATGTTCGTGATATCTGAGGGCGTTTCCCCGATTCATATAGGTAATCCGGGACGGGCTTTTGGGAAGGATAACAGGAACAAATGCCGCAAATACCCAAAATTTTTTAAACTATTTCAATCGCAATTGCCCATTTCTTACGCGTTGAGGGTGATGTCCCACAGGTACTTCGGCCACTACTTGTTTGGTTGCATAATCCACCACAACCACTTTGTCTAAGCCGCTAATCGAAACATAGGCTTTGGTTCCGTCCTTACTTGAAGTTGCCCAATAGGGTTTGGCTTTTCTTGGATCTTCTGATAACGTGATAATCTCGTATTCAAACGTTTCACGATCCACCATAGCGATATATCCATCCATCGTTCCGGCCACGCAAATCGTTTGATCATCACCACTCAGCGCGATACCGTGATGTCCGGAGTTTAGTAAATGCTCACCGGGCGACATGTTCTTATTTCCATCAGGGAGAGGTAATTCTAATTTTCGGGTGATTTTATCGTTTTTGATATCGTATTCAAAAAAGCCGTGAAAGAGCGAAATTTGTAAGTAGGCAAATTGTTCATCTTTGGTTATAGCCATGGGGCGAATTGCTCGGTCAATCCATTCAAAACCTGCTTCTTCTAACTTTTCTTTCATATCTACGCGGCGAATCACCTCATAGGTTTTGGCGTCCACAATCTGAAACCAACGGTCGCCTTTAAGAAAATCTAAGCTCGGTGAAGCCACATACACTTTCCCAATACTCGCATGATAGATTTTCGAGCCATCTTCGGAATACGTGTTTTCATGAGGTTGGTCGCCCGATTCAAATCCGCCCACAATTTTACCGGTTTCAACATCTATGGCGTGAACTTTACGCGCTGTTGAGGCCGACACCAAAAAGATTTTCCCATCGGGGGAGATAGCGGAGTGATCGGCGCGGAGACCTTCAACGGGAGTTCGCCATACAATTTCGCCGGAATTTACATCAATAGCCACCACATCGGCGAAACTCGGTCTTGATGCGTAGATATAACGTCCATCGTTTGAGGTAAACATATCATCTACCAATTGGTCGTTTCCTTCACCAATTACTTCACGGATAAAACCTGCGGCCAATCTTCGTTTAAAACCCGAATAGATTTCCTCAAAACGCTCTTCACGGTCGGGCATAGCACTTATTTTTTTGATGATTTCGTACGTGTTGGGATCGAATATCGTGATGACACCATCCCAATTATTTCCTGTTACCACTACATCACGAAGCGGAATGCTGTCCGAAACGGTTGAGGCGTTATGCTCAGGCGAAAGTGGGAAGGATGGATAGGTTTTATCTGGTCGCTGACCCAATTTGAACATGAAAATGATCAAAAACAGGAATCCGATACCGGGTAAACCAAGAAGAATTTTTTTCATGAGAGGTGTGTTTTTTTGAGAGCCTTGAAAGATGAAGATATTGTTTAAATAGTATTTATTGATGAGCAGGGAAGGAAAAGGAATTTGATTTGGCTTCATTACGAGTTAAGTCTTTGGTATTCCGTCTACTCAATGTTGTTTTAAGTTATCGTGTAACTCACATTGCGTCCATTTCCTTGTTTTTCAATCAATCCTTTCTTGTGCAACTCTGACAAAATACGTTTTACGGTAGGTGAAGGTATTGCCAATTTTTCGGCAATTTCTCCTGACTGAATATTCGGTCGGTTTTGAATAATCATAACAATTGATTTTTCCTTTGGAGAAAGCTGTGAATCTACGCCACTTTTCTGCAATTTATTCATGAGTTGCATTTGAATATTTGAAAGGCATTTCAAAAAGAACTGAATCCAAACGGTAACATCTTCATTAGGTCGTTGTGCCTGACAACTTCTAAGAACTTGATAATATTCGGTTTTTCTATTTTCTATTTCATGTTCAAAACTTACGTATTGTATCCATTTATAACCGTTTTTGAGTAACAAAAGTGTTGAAATCAAGCGGCTTAGTCGGCCATTTCCATCTTGAAAAGGATGAATACTTAAAAAATCATAGACAAAGGATGCTACTTTGATTAACGGGTGTACTTCTACCTCCGAGTTGTACCAAGTTAGTAAGTTCATCATAGCACTCTCTGTTGAAACTCCTGCTTCAGTGGTCTGAAAAATGATTTGACTTGTTCCGTCAGGAAATGTGGCTTCAACTGCATTGTTATGCACTTTATAATTGCCTTTATGCCATTGGTCTTTGACACTAAATTTCATCAATCTATTGTGTAAACTTTTGATTGGGCTTTCAGCAAGATTAATTGTTTCAAAAGATTCAGAAATCAAATCTAGAACTTCAAAATAACCTACTACTTCCTGTGAATCTCTATCGGTAAGTTTTGTAATGTCAATTTTTTGAAGTAACACGTCAACCTCTTCATCACTCATTTTGTTGCCTTCAATTCGGTTTGATGCACCAACACTTCTTACAGTAGCAATACTCTTTAACTCTTTAAGGCTTTGTCCTTCTTTACGTTCGATGGCTGTCCAATGTGCATCAAAACGGTCTATTTCACTGATTAGGTTTATCAGTTTCCAATCAATTTTAAGTTTGAAATTATATACTTCGTTGTTCATTGTGATACGATATGATACGTAAATATACGATTATGATTTGAAAATCCAATTTTATAAATGATACGATTTGATACGTTTAGATATGATTATGAATCGAAAAAAGGATTATGATTTAAGTGATAGATGGTTATGGGTTTACTTGTTTTGGAACGCTTGTAGGTTTGTTCGAGATTTCTGACCCGAAGGTTTTCTGCAAAGCATGACAGTGGTTTCATTGCTTAGGAGTGTTAGAAGCTGACCTGAGTCAGCTTGACGGTAATGAAATTTCGAGTTGACCTTCCTCTGTGTCTTCTTCCTGATAACGATTATCCTCAAGAACTCTTTAGCAAACGGAAGGAGAGATCGAAACAGCTGCGCTGTCCCGTCAGCTTAACATCAAAACCATCATAAAAAAAGAGCGAAGTTGTTAGCTTCGCTCTTCCAAAAAGTCCAATTAAACGAAAACTTACCGTTTGCGCTCTTTAATTTCGAAGGCTACCTCAACTTGTTCTTTTTTGCTGATTTTGTACGTCAACGTGTATTTGCCGGCGCTCAAAAACTCCGGTTTGCCGTCTTTTTCGCCGGTAACTAAATCCCACTCAAGCGTGTTATATCCGGCTTTGGCGCTTACTTTCCAGCTTTTAAATGTTTTCTTTTTACCATCGTTGATGCTCACTTCCAACTCCATGGCTTCTTTGGCAAAAAAGGCAAATGTTGTTGAGGGTTTGAACACATCATCATAAGGATTTCGCTGTGTTCCCCAACGACTGTTGAACATAACCGACTGTGGTTCAAAAGCGTAAATGGTTTGGTTTAGTCCTTTTTGAATCAATTCACGAATTGGTTTGATATCCATCACATACACACTGCGTCCATGAGTTGCAATTACCAATTCTCCATCACGGGGATGTACGATCAGATCGTAAACGGCTACGTTAGGAATGCCTAACGGCATGTGTTGCCATGAAGCACCAGAGTCGAAGCTCATGAATCCACCATGATCGGTTCCGGCGAATAATAATTCGGGATTTTCGGTATCAGGAATGATGACATTCATTGCTTGAGCAGGAAGACCATTATCTATGGATTGCCAGGTTTTGCCTAAATCGCGGGTTATAAAAGCATAGGACTCAAAATGATCAAATCGATATCCGGTTAGGGTTACATAAGCTGTGTTACGGTCGTGTGGAGATGCGATAAGCTTTGAAACCCACATTTTTTCGGGTAATCCCTTGGATACATTCGTCCATGTAACACCACCATTTTCTGTTACTTGCACGATTCCGTCATCACTTCCTGCCCAAATCAATCCAAACTGAAACGGTGATTCTGAAATCTGCGTGAGGGTAGAATAAGGAACATTGCCTTGTGGTTGATAATTCGTAGTTAAATCCGGACTGATTTCCGTAAAGTCATCTCCGCGATTCATACTACGAAGTACTTTTTGTGAACCCATATACACTACATCAGTGTTGTGTGGACTCAAAATCACAGGTGTATTCCAATTGAAGCGATAGGTGTCAGACCCGATATCGTGTTTGGGTGTGATGAAGGTGTAATCGTTTTTACTTCGATCGATTCGATAATAATTCCCAAACTGAAAACCGGTATAAACTAAATTGGAATTTGAGGGATGAACCGCAACATGCATTCCATCGCTTCCTAATAAACTTATCAAACCAATTTTTCCATTTGAAGGGTCATTTGTTGAAGAACCGACATTCACCCCGTTATCCTGCAAACCACCATAAATGTTATACGGCTTTTCATTATCCACCATGACGGTATAGAATTGACCAACCGGAATGGAGTTGTGATGCGTCCATTTTTTTCCGCCATCAAATGAAGAATACACTCCACCATCGTTTCCTAAAAGGAGATGATCACCATCGTTTGGGTTTATCCATAAAGCTTGATGATCCACATGTACACCACTATGGTCAATACGTTTCCATGTTTTTCCGGCATCCGAAGATTTTAAAATAGGAACACCCAAAATGTAGATATCATCAGGATTTGATGGATTTATGCGAACTTCACCAAAATAATAACCATACGTGAAATACACGCCATCAAGGCTGTAGGTGTTTACTTTTGTCCATGAAGTACCGCCATTTTCACTTCGATAAACTTCTGCGCCTTTAACACTTGTATTAAATAAGGCGGCGTTTGCATCGCCAGAATACGAAGCAATGGCCTTGGCATCATATTTTCCGGCTGCAATGTCCTGTTTTACAACTTGAGCGGTGTATTTAGCAGGAAAACCATTTGAGCGAAGGAAATCTTCCAGTTTTTTGTCATCTAATTTTTGGAAATCTGAAGCACTTAATTCTGCGAAATCATCAAAATAAAGCTTGTTTTTGTCTTTTTTGATGTCTGTTTTGGTTTCTTCCAAATGGTCAATCAAAGCTACTAATACATCGGGATTGCTTGCACTCACATCTAAACCAATGCGCCCCACGAAACGACCTGTTGGCAATCCTTCGGTGATTCGAGCCCATGTTTCACCCCCATCGGTAGATTTCCAAACGCCGGAACCATTTCCACTTCCATCAAAATTCCAAGCCTGACGATATCGTTGCCATGTTGAAGCCCACAATACGTTAGGGTTTTTGGGATGAATCACTAAGTCAATTACACCGGTGCTGTCGTTTACATATAATGTTCGTTTCCAGGTTTTACCACCGTCCGTAGTTTTATAAACTCCACGTTCTCCGCCGTAAGAGTAAAGAGGTCCCATTGAGCCTACCCAAACGGTGTTTTCGTCAGACGGATGAATGAGGATACGCCCGATGTGTTGAGAGTTTCGTAAGCCCATGAATTCCCATGATTTACCCGCATCGGTTGATTTGTAAACACCACTTCCTGCATAACTTGAACGCGAAGAGTTTTTCTCGCCTGTACCAACCCATAAAACTTTCTCATTGGATGGAGCGAGGGCGATATCACCAATTCGTAAGGCATCGTTACCATCAAAAATGGGCTCGAAAGAGGCGCCGTAATTATGGGTTACAAAAACACCTGCAGAGGCAAAACCAACATAAAATGTTTTAGGATTAGCTGTTACTGCAAAATCGGAAACGCGTCCACTCATAAATATAGGTCCAACATTTCGGGTTGGATATTGGTTGAACAGGGAGCGTTGCTCAATGGCGGTTTGTTCATCGAAACCTTGTTTAATTTGAACCTCGGAACTGGGTGATTGCGCTTGTACTAAAGTGAATATCCCCAAAGAGAAGCTGAGTAAGAGTGATTTTTTCATAGACTTGAGTTTATTGATTAACCGTGGTGATGTTAATCAGAACCGAGAAAATGGTTATCAAAAAAATGTAAAATGAGATGGTATGGAGAGATAGCCGCGAATACACAAGTAAGAAAGAAGTCGAAAGAGTGAAGCTGGAAGGGTTTCAAAGCAAAAAGCAAAAAAAAAGTAAATAGTTGAAAGCAAAACTACTGATTGCGGAAATCAACCCAATCACAAATCACAAATCATACATCATACATCATATATCATATATCATACATCATAGATCAACTTTCAAAAATCCAGTATTCTAATTCTAAAGAAAGAATGATTCGGGTTCGCTAAGTTCAATTCCGAAATTGGTTAAGGATAGAACTTTGGAATAAAGCTTAGGGTAATCATCTGACGACACATGAAGGGTTAGAGAAACAGTTTCACCATAACTTTCAGAATCCATTGTAACATCAAATAAATGAAGATTTTTCTGTACTTCACTAGTCAAGGAATAAGGATATTTGATGGTAAATCGAACACGTTTTTCAATCGGTTTGATTGAAATGCGTTGAATCGCAATCTCCACGGAATCGCGATAAGCATCAATAAGTCCTTTTTTTCCCAATTTTGTGCCGCCAAAGTAACGAACAACCACAGCAACGATTTGGGTAAGATCTTTACGTTTTAACACGTTCAGCATGGGTAGACCGGCTGTTCCTGATGGTTCACCGTCATCTGACGCAAACTCCTGAACCGATTCAGCCCCGATGCGATACGCCAAACAATGATGATTGGCTTTAGGGTGTTCTATACGCAACTGTTTCTGAAAAGCCTGCGCTTGTTGTATGGTATCAACTTTTTGTAAGTAGCACAAAAATTCAGAGCTTAAAACGCTCGTTTTGTAAGGATTTTCAGGTGAATCAGCTAACGTAAACATACAAAAAGGTAGTAAATAAGTGGTTAGACTCGCCGCATAAACGATATTTATCGAACTCACGTTAAGTTATGTATGGGTTGACTACACAATCAATAAAATCGGATGATGCGCATTTCCTAATAAATTGCCCGTGAAAGTTTCATTATCGGTGTTTTCAGCTTTCAATGCATCAATAAATTGACCCAAATCGGCCTGAATAACTTCAATTTCTTCTTGTTGGTTGTTGATGTAATGTATCAATTCGGGAAGTTCAGGCTTGTGATTCATACCGTTGAGTAATAAAGAAGCGTTCTCCTGTTGATATTGCTCAAATTTTGAAAGGGCTTCTTTCACCTGCTCCAATGCTTTTTCTTAATCAGGCGAAACACATTCAAAGCGACCGATTGCAAATCGTTGACCTAAAGCAGAAGCGTTAAAATATCCCTCTCGCAAATAAAAACAAAGTACACTTGAACCATCGGGAGCGCGCCATTCAAACACATTTTTTAAGCGTTCGGCTTCTGATTTCGGCATTCCACGCATAAAAACAAAGGTATCAATTCCAAATTGACGCAAAACTTGAGGGAGTTGTGCAAAATGACCAAACGGGTCGGGTACATAACCAACGGTATCGAGCTTTCCAAACTCCTTACGAATTTTATGTGCAATCTGAAGATTTCGTATTACAGATTCACCGCTTACAAGGAATAAATCAGGAAGTACGTACCAAGGCCCAATTCGTAAGCGTCCTGATTTAATTAAAGTTTGTAAGCGTTGTTTATTCGCAGGGCGGATTTGTAAGTAATCTTCTAAAAGTATGGTTTGCCCATCCAATGTGAAGCTTACATAGGCATCTGAATGTTCAAGTAATTCAATTATCCGATCAATTAAATACACTAAACGAGAGCGAAACTGCGAAAAAGGCTGATACCAGGCTCTATCCCAATGACTATGTGACACTAAAAAAGCTTTTTTAGGAGATGCCTGCGATGATGTATTCATGAAATGAGCGATTGTAGAAAATTCACTTTCTATTGATGTGCATAATGTGCATAATAAGCCAAAATACAATAAAAAGTTGGTAAAACACACATCTTTTATTTAGGTATAAACCCCGTTTTAATGAATCAGAAAGATTAAAAAAGCGCTTACTTGTATTTTTTTATTGACTATGATTTTATGGTTTTATGGTTTTTGCTCTTTCGGGT
>CAZIQX010000117.1:10567-10656 GCA_964541325.1 uncultured Chitinophagales bacterium
GATTTCAGGTTAGTATATAATGGACATGCAAAATGTACATAATGCGCTTAATTGGTTGGGTGCATTCACTAAACAAACACAAAAGCAAT
>CAZIQX010000118.1:0-2583 GCA_964541325.1 uncultured Chitinophagales bacterium
TAGAATTAATCTTTTTCTTCTGAATTCCCGGTATGATATATGGATTCTGCACTTGACCTGGATAATAGGTAGTATGCCCTTCAAAATAATCATCTTTAACAGGTGGAGTTGGATGCTGTGGCAAACGAACGGTACGGTTGTCAAGCATATCTTCAGCCTTTTCCACCACAATGGAATACTCTAGTTTTCCCTGATCGCCCATCACTTTATGGATGGCTGAGCGCAATAAATTGTAATAATGTTCTTCCAACCACTCGTACCAAAACTGAGTTGGCACCTGAATGGTAAGAGTTTGGTCGTTAAGACTGTCTGGCTTGATTGGTTC
This sequence comes from uncultured Chitinophagales bacterium, assembly GCA_964541325.1. Classification (GTDB taxonomy): domain Bacteria; phylum Bacteroidota; class Rhodothermia; order Balneolales; family M1805; genus M1805. The sequence continues at coordinate 326 of CAZIQX010000118.1, forward strand.
AAACCAAGATTTGAACTTTTGATAACTCACATTTGCCCTGATAATATCAAGGCACTGTTGCCAAACAAGCGATGCTTGTTCTTTACTCAAAATAATACCTCCGACACGGTTGGTCTTAGTAGAATTTTACTAACTGTTTTTAGGTTCTTGATTCTATTGGGTTAGCAGCTAACTTGCAGTTAAATTTTTCAACTTTTCCACAAACACACAGAAGTGCTTTTCCCAAATGCGAGGGTAAAATCAGAAAAACTTCGGTCTAAGTCAAACTGTTAAGAAATTGTTAACACAAAGTTATCCACATTAACACTATACCCATAAAATCATGCAGCGCAATAACTTAAAAAATTATCAAAAAAAGTTACTCCACCCTCTTGACGTTACATACAGTTCATATGAGCCGATTTTGCCCTATTCAAAGTTTCCCACATTTTGTGGATAATTTTTTTTCCACAAGTTATCCACATTTTAAAATTCCGCTTGACATTCTCTTATTTTCTCTTGCGCATTAAACTACAAACGAGCATTCTTGGCTTGCCTGAGAGGTCATTTAGGAGCTTCTTTTCCCAGTAATCCAATGAGTAACAAGCATCTATTTTTTCTGCAAGATTTTCGTTGAGCTCTAAATACAAATGGGGGTTTACTCTTTGGCTTAGTTGTTGCCTTGATATAGCTTCTATCGCTCGGTACACGTGCACCGGTCGTTCTACAAAAAGTGCAAGTTTGGGTTCATACTGTTTTACCTGTGGCTCCATTTCTTCGGCTTCTTCCGGTGCAATGTAAGGGGGATTTGATACGATAATATCCACTTCTTTACCGGATAGAATTTTTTCAGCAAACAAGTTCCCTAGTTCAAAGTGCACCTCAACTTGATTTCGCAACGCATTGCCCCGGGCTACTTCTAATGCTTCCGGACTTATATCAACGCCTATAACCTGCCAATTCGGGCGCTCTTTCTTTAAACTGATAGCAATACAGCCTGAACCTGTTCCGATATCTAAAACGGTAAGTGGCTCATTTCCATGCTCACTAAGTATCAAGTCAACCAACTCCTCGGTTTCAGGACGTGGTATTAACACGTGCTTGTTTACTGTGAATGTAGCATTATAGAAATCAGTCTCTCCGATGATGTATTGAAGCGGTTCATGCATTCCTCTGCGTTTTACAAGCGGACGAATTACATCGAGCTCTTGTTTAGTTAGTGGGCGGTCGTACTGCAAATACAAATCGAGGCGTTTAATTCCCAATGCATGAGCTAATAGCCACTCAATACTCAAACGAGGAACGGGAACACGCTTTTCAGTAAAAAAAGACGTTGCCCATTCTAACATGCGCAACACAGTCCACTCCTGAGGAGCAGTATTCATACTCGTATCCGATTCTTATTTTTCTTCGGGTTGTGCAACCGCTAATTCCTGAGGTGTTAAACCGTATCTCTTGGCGAAATCAAAAATAAAATCAACAACAGCATCCACTAGAGGCCGTTGAGAATCTGATGCACTTCCGCGAAAACCCATTCTACCTCCGGTTGGCATCAATTCAAATTTTATGGATTTATTCGAGTATTCAACAACACAGGTTAGGGAAGTGCTTGAGTTAATCAGACGTTGATATTCTTCGAATACGGTGGTAATGATGTAAAAATCCTGCTCTTGAGAGGCAAACTGATACACGTATTTTGGTTTCAAATCCTCCAATAATTGAGGCCCCATTCTTTTTAAGGTGTCAACCGGACCAAGAACGACAAATTTGCGTAGTTTGTTCATGTTTACTCTAGTGTTTACACTGAATGATTTATTTTGGATGTCGGAATATACTATCTGAAAAAGTTTTAGCAAGGTGTAGGCACTATTTTTTTAAAGAATGAGTTAAATTCAACAAAAAATTTACGTTTATCATAGGCTTATGGCTCTCGTTCGCACCATTTTTATCAGTGTATTTTTTTTGATTTCCCTGTTTTCAACTTCTTCAGTTGCCCAAATTTGGATAGAACCCGAACTCGATGAGGTTAATAAAATTGGAACACCGTACGAAAAAGGCGCTCGCAGAGGTATGGGTGTTGATATTGTATTGAGTGATTTTGGTTTTGCCCTTGGTACTCAGTACAGAAGTTTGTTATCTGCAAATCAAGAGGTTACTGTAAGTTTTTCATTGGGTTCTTTACGTGATGTCTCAGAACAAACCTTTACAACATTTTTCAGTGAAATCATCCCCAATAAATACAATCGGGTAATATCAATGCCACTGATGCTTGGTTTTAA
>CAZIQX010000118.1:2593-9217 GCA_964541325.1 uncultured Chitinophagales bacterium
ATTTTTGTCGGATGTGATTCAGGATAATTTCCGTTTTCATGTGCATACTGCATTGGGAGTCAATTTTGCCTTTGTTTATCCCTACTTTCGCGATTTCAACAATAATGGTGTAAGAGAAGCCACAGCCGAGTATTTTGAACCGGTTTTAGATGCGCTGAGTGGCTGGGGTGATGGAAGCTTTGAAACCGGATTATCATCTGAACTTATGCTCGGTATTGATTTTGGTAACGACCGTAAGGGTTTTAGCACCATTCGATTTGGTCTGGTTGGCCATTATTTTGAACGAGGTATTCAGATAATGGAACCTGGAACTCGCGGACCACAACAATACTTTTTATCTCCGCAATTTAATTTGATTTTTGGGGGATTTTGGTAATTCCCTGTTACACATCAGCTTTACGTAATAAATCTACAACTTGAGCGGGTTGCTCAATCATGGGCAAATGTCCACAATTTGAAAGAATATGAAGTTCAGCTTGTGAAAAATGCTGTTGAACTTCTTTTGCAAAAGAAAGCGGCAATAATCGGTCTTTATCTCCCCAATAAATATGAACCGGAATCTGAATTTTGAATAATTGCATGAACACTTTAGTCTTTTTCAGACACATAGCGTCGTAACTTGAACTGTAGTAGCGAAAGGCAACCATCATTCTTGACGATGGATTGGGTACTAAAAACGCGGTAACCAATCGTAAAATTCTCTTCTTGGTAAGCAACCAGGCACCAAAGCCTGTACTAAAACTCGAGAAAAACCGGATTTCCCAAGGATAAAAACCTGCCGGATTCATGATATGAATTGATTTTACAGATTGTTGAGTGTTTACCGCCATCCAAAGAGCTAAACGTGCACCTAAACTGTGTGCAACTATGGATACCGAGTCCACATCAAAATAGGTTTTCAGAACCTGTAAAATAGCTTTTGAATACAACGCCAAATCAAACTTTTCGTAAGAATCATCACTTTTCCCGTGATATGGTAATGAAACGCTCAACGATGATACCCCCAAGCTTACTAATGGCTCAATTACTCGCGAAAACGTTTTTGCTGAACCACCAAATCCGTGTATAAATAAAATTCTGGGTTTTTTTTCGCCCCATTTTATATACTCAAGATTAACAGGTCCGGTTTTTATACTAAATTGCTCGCTTTTCATGGGCAGTTAAATTCGGTTCCGTTTGTATTGGAAGCGTTATCACAGATTAATTCAGGATTGATTCACCAAATTAAGACTTTTTAGTCTTTTAATTATACCTTAGCACTGAACCAAATCCTCTTAAAGAGGCAAGAATATGAAAAAAAATCCCTTCAACTTAACCTTATTTGAATTGGTCGGTCTGCTTATTGGGCTTGCAGGCGCCGCCTTTTTTTTAACAAGTCCATTTGACTCCTTAACCACAGCCGGACACATAGCGCTAAGCATTTTTTGGTTAGCAGCATGGCTATATGTAGCTGAACCCATTCCTGTTTATGCGACATCTTTATTAGTTATGCTTCTGGCATCAGGACTTTTAGCAAAAGAAGGTCCATTGTACAAACAAGCAAAACCCAATTTGATAGAAATTTCCGCTGATAGCAACGGTATATATGCCGTTCCACAAGCCGCGATTTTTAATCAAACTCATATTTACCACTACGAAAAAGCTGCTTGGAAAAAACTCCCCATAGATATTATTGAAAGAACGGAGGGGCAATTTTTTGTAAAGCTCAATACTACTGAACCCCTTCAAATATCTGCAGATGCTTATGATTTAAGCTCAGGATATGCACCATTGAGCTATAAATCAATTTTTGGCACCTTGGCTGATCCTATTATCGTCTTGTTTTTAGGCGGGTTCATGCTAGCTCGAGGCGCTGTAAAATACCGACTCGATGGAGCGCTAACAGCTTATTTATTGCGACCATTTGGTACCAAGCCATCTTCAATCTTATTTGGTTTGATTTTAGTTACAGCCGTTCTATCTGCCTTTATGAGCAATACTGCTACCACCGCCATGATGATGACGGTAATCTTACCCATTTTAGCAGCAGTTCCTGAGAAAGATAAATTTAAAACTGCTGTTGTGTTATCTATACCCGTAGCGGCCAATATTGGTGGAATTGCAACACCAATTGGCACGCCTCCCAATGCTATTGTTGTAGCTGCTTTAGCTCAACAAAAAATCATCCTTCCCTTTTCTGAATGGGTAATTTTAGCTGGGCCATACACGATAGTAATGCTCGTAATTGGGTGGATTTTGTTACAGATTCTATACAAACCCGGCATTACATCTGTAGAAGTAAACCTAAAAGCGAATTTTAATAAAGAACCCAAAGCGTTGGCATTGTATGCCGTTTTTGCTATTACCATATTACTTTGGTTTACAGAAAGCTATCACAAGATTCCTTCCGGAATGGTGGCGTTTATCCCTGTAACTCTGCTAACCTTTGGGAATATTTTGGATAAAAAAGACATCCATTCACTATCATGGGAAGTGTTATGGTTAGTTGCAGGCGGTATGGCTTTAGGTATGATTATCGACAAAACCGGTGTGGTTGTTTGGTTACTTCAATCCATCGAATGGTCAGCATTTTCTGTTCTAACTGTTATTATAGTATTCGGGCTCGTTGCCTGGTTACTCTCTAATTTTATGTCGAACACTGTTACCGCAACATTACTGATGCCTTTGGGAATAACCTTGGGATTATCCGGTTCACTTGGTGACGCCTACAGCATGGTTGTGGCAAGTATGGTTATCGGAGTGGGTACTAGCTTGGCTATGATCCTACCCATTTCAACTCCGCCAAATGCCATCGCTGTATCAACCAATTTAATTGGCACCAAAGACATGGCCGTTTATGGAATTATTATCGGTATAATCGGTAGTATTGCCCTTATTGGATTTGCATGGTTTTATTGGACACTTTTTTACTAGGAGAACATTATGAAAACCAATCATTATATCCTCATCATAGAAGATGAAGCCCCTGTTCGAGATGCTGTTTTACGCGATGTGGAACTTTTTGAAAATTACTTTCCCGTTGAAGCCGTACAAAGTGCAGAAGAAGCCGAACAATTGATCAAAGCCATTGATGATGAAGGTGGAAAAATTGCCCTCATTCTTTGTGACCATTTACTGCCTGTAAAAAATGGGGTCGATTTCCTCATAGAAAGCATGAACTATCCGATTACCCGATACGCCCGCAAGGTTTTGGTTACAGGTCAGGCCGGTCATCAGGATACGATTAATGCGGTGAATAAAGCCGGGCTGGACTTTTACGTAAGCAAACCCTGGAAAACCGAAGACTTTCAAATGGTTGTTCGTGAGCAACTCACCACGTATGTGTTACACGAGTCAGGAATTGATCCTATTCCTTTTATTGGGATATTGGATGGAGCCCGAATTGCAGAACATGTTCGAAGTGCCGGTTTGGCTTCCGATTACTAAGGAGATCCCTATTTTTTTCTGATTCAACTCCTCAACACACCCCATGCTGAGGAGTTTTTTATTTAGACATTCTAATCATCAACTCCATGGAAACACCCCAAGATGTATTCACTTTAGCTGAACCAATCGTTCTTGTTGAAAAATTAAGACGATTACTGGAACGCGAACATCCCGGTAAATTTGAACTTAAAACCTACGAAACCGATGATTTGGTTTTTAGGGAAGGACAAACCAATCGGATTTTATACATCTTACTCAGTGGTACTATTGAGCTTTCCAAATACGATAAAAAAGACATCCCGGTCAATGTAGACTGGATTCGTCCCGGTTCATTATTTGGGGTATTATCTTTCACAACAGGGCGCTCCACACTTACCTTTGCCAAAGCAAAATCTCGAAGTGAAGTGTTACAAATTAGCCTGCCTGATTTTGAGCGTATCAGGAGGGAATCGGTTCGTTTTTATGATATTATCGGGCAACTGTTTATTCAAAATTTAATTGAACGTTACATTCATGTGGTATCTATTCACATGGAGTTGGATGAGTTACACTCACAATTACAGAGTGAAAGGAATAATCTGCAAAAAACTTTGGGGGAATTGGAGGCTTCACAAGGCCGACTAGTCAACCAAGAAAAAATGGCCATTTTGGGACAATTAGTAGCAGGTTTTGCCCATGAAGTGAATAACCCTGCCGGAGCGCTTATCAACTCTTTGGGATATTTAAGTGAATCACTTCCTGAACAAATAAAACGCATCCCTATGAATGGAATTAATGCAAAAAAAGCGTTTGATTGGGGTATTGCTCAGGAATCGGTATCAACCTTAAAAACCAGAGATATAATTAAAAAATTAGAACACGAATATCCACTAGTTGAACGCAGTTTAATTCGCAAGATAGCTCAACTTCCTGCAGAGGCAATTGATATTTTAATTAAGGAATTTGGTAACGATTTAAAAACAGGTTCTTCCAAAACTCTGCAAGATGTGCTTCAACTTTCAGAATTAGGCGTAGCATTTAGAGGAATGCAAATTAGTGCGCAGCGAATAGCTGAGTTGGTGCAAAGCATGAAAAATTACGCGCGACAAGGTAATAGTGAGCCGGAAGAAACAAACATAACTGCGGGCTTGCGAGACACTATGCTTATTTTAAGTAATCGTTTAAAGAAACGAGAAATCACGCTCGATTTAGAAGAAGTTCCACCATTAAATGCTGTAGTTGGTGAATTAAATCAAGTTTGGACAAATATTCTGATAAATGCCTGTGATGCTACTCAAGATGGTGACCATCTTAAAATTAGTTGTGGTGAGTTAAACGGACTTATTTGGGTTCAGTTTGAAGACAACGGCCCCGGCGTTCCTGATGAAATTAAAGACCGAATATTTGAAGCTAATTTTACCACAAAGAACTCAAGTGGTCATTTCGGCTTAGGTTTAGGACTAGCAATTACCTATCAAATTGTAAAAAAACATCAGGGTGAAATTGAAGTAGGACGTTCAAAAGAACTTGGAGGAGCATCATTTACGGTTTGGTTACCAACCGATGCCCATTTTTAGTTGTTTGTGGTAGTTGTCGGCGTTTGCGCTTTCTTATTACCACCTTTAAAAATCCCCGTTATAGATTCCCAAAATTTAGCAAACCCGCTTTTCTTAACAGGTTGTTTAGCTGGGGTTACATTGGGGTCTTCAGCAGTTGCCTGCGTATATTTAACCGCATTTGGATTTACTATTTGACCCGTACGCGATAAAAATCCATCACGTGCTCTACGTTGAACAATTGGATTACTAGCCTCCATAGCCAATCGGAATCCTATTCTTGGTGATGCATGTCCCGCAAAGCGATAATCACGAACTCCAACTCCAACAAAATATTCATTGGATGCCCACGAACCGCCACGAACCACTTTTCGCGTTTCCATGGGATTGTTATAACTTGGTGTAACTAACTGTCGCGTTGCCATTTTTAATACTTTGTAGGAAGCAAAATAGGCATCTTGGCACCATTCACTTGCGTTGCCAGCCATATCGTATAAGCGAAAATTGTTCGGTGGAAATGACCCAATAGGAGCTGTGATCACATAACCATCAAGAGCAAAATCTCCGTTTGGAGCAAAGTTTGCCAAAGCTTCGCCTGTTTTAGCGTTTCTTGAATAGATCCCCTCCCAAGGATAAGTTCTTCCACTTACACCGCTACGAGCGGCAAATTCCCATTCTGCTTCTGATGGTAAACGTTTTCCAGCCCATTGCGCATATTTGTTCGCTTGATGCCAGGTTACGCACACAACCGGATAATTTGCAAAACCTTCATCATAAAAATAAACTCGCCAAGGCACACCAACTTCTTTTGCCCAAGCTATGGAATCAGGCATCATTAATGCACGTTCATCCTCAGGAAGTTCTTCCAAATAGGCTCGGTACTGACCATTGGTTACCTCAAATTGGTCAATCCAAAATGCATTAACAGCAATTCTTACATTTCCGGAAGGTTGAATACCTAAAGGGTCTTCATCATTTAAACCCATGATGAACTCTCCACCAGGAACAAGTACCATTTTGGATATAAATCCATTGGGAAGCGGAAAATCTTGCACTAAATCCTGGTCCAGATAGTACTGAACCCCAAAATTAGGATCGAGTTCGATAATAGGTTTTTGTACAGGGTCAGGGTCGTATTTATTACCTGTTTGGAATAAACCACAAGCCGTCACTAATGTGGATAAGCCCACAAAAAGCGTGATTTTTATAAGATTAGTTGACGTTGACTCCGTAACCTTCACAATATTGGTTTGGTATATAAACAGGTTGATTCTGAATCTGAATGTGGTATTCAAGCCCCAGAAAAATATTCCGGTGTAAACTTAGCAATATTAGTGCCAAACTAACAGCTTATAAACGTAGATACTCGCCGTATTTAGCTTATAATCAAGAATTTCCGGATGAGCGTAAATCAAACAACTGATTGAGCAAGGAGTCAGATTCTTGTTTTTCTACATCGAACAGATGTGCCACGTTTAATTCTTCATAGAGCTCCAACAAGGATGCCGGAACCCCCGAAAGATTGGTGTCAACCTCAAAAACATTCATTTTACCCCAATTGTGCAGGTCTTTTTCACCAACGGATTTTGTAACCAAAACATGATTTACTTTTTGATTTAATTCATTTGAAATGGTTATCGAGTTAGTGTTGGATATGGTTTCC
>CAZIQX010000118.1:9227-10647 GCA_964541325.1 uncultured Chitinophagales bacterium
ACGTTTACGGTATTGCCCCAAACATCAAAAGCGATTCGTTGATTTCCTATTATACCTGCAATTACAGGCCCAGTATGAATACCAACGCGGAGTGCCCAAACAGTGCCCAAATCGTTCAATTCGTTAAAATAATGCACCGCTTCACGTAGCTTTAGAGCAGCCAAAACAGAACGTATTTCGGCATATTCAGGCTTGGTATTTACCCCAATAACTGCCATATAGGCATCACCGATTGTTTTTACACGTTCCAAGCCAAAATGAGCTGTAATTTCATCGAAGGCTGAAAATAATTTATTCAACTGTTCAATCCCTGATGATGCCCCTGAAGCTTTAATTAAACCAGTAAAACCAACAAAATCCGTAAATAAAACGGTAGCATCATCGAAGTATTCGGGTTCGGGTTCATTCCCATCTTTTAATTTTTCAATGATTCGGTTGGGTAAAATTGATTTTAAAATGGTTTCAATTCGATCGCGTTCGCCTCTTATTCCGGTTTGGAGATGTTTAATTCGCAGATGTGTTTTTACACGCGCCAAAAGTTCTTCTTTTTTGAAAGGCTTAGAAATATAATCTACACCACCTGCTGCGAAACATTGAACAATATTGTTCAAGTCATTTAATGCCGAAAGAAACAAAATGGGAACATCATACAAGCCCAATTCACTTTTCATTTTCCGAGCCGTTTCATACCCATCGATACCCGGCATTTGAATATCCATCAAAATTAGATCAGGTGGAACTTTTTGAGCAATTTTCAAGGCGCGTTCACCGGAAGTGGCTGCAAGAAGTCTAAAATTTTCCTCACTTAATGTTACCAACATCAAATCGAGGTTATTTTTGTTATCGTCAACTACCAGTACGGTGTCTTTGTTGGCTACCTGATTATCTGATTGCATGAGTTCTCCGATGCGGATTCTTTAGCTTATTTTTTTTTTGACATCTATATCACAAGAAATACAGGTGCATAAATAAATGAATTTATACCTTTAATCAAATACGCTAAGCAATTGATTATCATAATTTATTTACAAGAAAAGTAAATTTTTAAGAAAATCAGACTCCATTTGTTAGATTCATCAATCTTCATTAACATTCCCAGTCAAACTACTTAACACATAATCATGCACGATTACCCGACATTAAGTCGGTGAAACGTTACCAAAAGGTAAAAAAACAGATAAAATTATATGGAAAACAAGGAGCTCAACGAACTCAATCCAACTCAAAACGAGTCAGTTCAATCAGAAAACAATACAGAAACACCTGAAACAGTGGTGCCTGCATTAGAAGAATCAGATCTTGAACTAACGGTTGCTACCGAAACAGAACCTTTAGAATCAACGGAAAACACCGTTGATGAGACCTCTGAAAAAATTGATGATTCTTCTGAAGAAACTCTTGAAGTAGAAACTGAATCGGT
>CAZIQX010000119.1:0-10246 GCA_964541325.1 uncultured Chitinophagales bacterium
TTAATTAATTAATTAATCTCTTATTTGATTACTATGAAAATCTTGATTTTTTATTTAAGTCTACTTTTATTTTTTGCGTCTTGTTCTTCATCTACAACTGATTCGGTTATTTTGCCTTTTGAACTTGGCGTTACCGGAAAAATTATTCAACATGATTCACTCTATTTGGATGAGTTAATTCCTCGTCCAATATCAGTTTGGTTACCACCATCGTATGATACGTCTCAAGAATCTTATCCTGTAATTTACTTTATGGATGGACAAAATGTGTTTAATCCGAAAACGTCGTACATAGGTGTGGATTGGATGATAGATGAATGGGCCGATTCACTTATGAAAACAAATCAGTTACAAGAGGCCATTATTGTAGGAGTTTGGAATACTGAAAAACGAATTCATGAATATTTTCCCGAAAAAGCAGAGCACTATATGACGGATGAACAACGCAAAAATGCTAACAAGCGAATTCAAGAACAACCTTTGTTGGCCGATACTTTTTTGCGATTTATCACTCAAAAAGTAAAACCATTTGTTGATTCAACATATAGAACCCAATCGGACTTTCAATCAACTACGATTGCAGGTTCGAGCATGGGCGGACTTATTTCCTTGTATGCATTGTCAGAATACCCTAATGTATTTGGAACTGCAATATGCGTTTCTACACACTGGTCAATAGGGGATGGGGTTACGTTGAAGTATTTCGCACAAACGCTACCCCAAGCAGGGAGACATCGTATCTATTTTGATTATGGCACAGAAACGCTGGATTCTGAATACGAACCGTATCAGATAAAAATGGATGAAATTATGCGAAATAAGGGTTTTACAGAAGGTATAGACTGGATCACGATAAAATTTGAAGGAGAAGACCATTCCGAACGTGCATGGAGCCGTCGTGCTGATGTATTTTTAAAATTTGCTATTGGTAAACCATAAAGGATTCACGTCAAAAAGCTATAGATTGGGTTGCACGAGCTCCCAACTTTAAGTTATCTTGAACCTTAATTTGAAGCATTTAGGTTGGTTTTATGAAATTTCCGCATTTTGAATCTGAAACAAAAGGTCATTTTGAATACAAAGTGGATGGTGTTTTGTTAGGAGAAATATCCTACTCTCGGGTAGGAAAAGAATTAATTATCATTGATCATACATTTGTAGACCCCTCACTTCGAGGTTCGGGAAAAGGGAAAGAGTTGGTTACCGAAGTTGTGGAATATGCACGAGCAAAATCCTTAAAAGTATTGCCATTGTGTCCATTTGCCAATGCTATCATCAAGCGCGAATCAGCATTTCATGATGTTTTATCGAAATAATCATGAATAATGCGTCATTTTGGGAAACCGAGGCCTTTCTATCAAAAAAGTATGATTTGATTGTTGTTGGAGCCGGAATTGTCGGCTTAAGTGCTGCGTACTTTTCCAAACTTCAATCCCCAAATTTGCGCATATTGATTCTTGAACGTGGTTTTTTGCCTAGCGGTGCAAGTACAAAAAATGCCGGATTCGCTTGTTTTGGTTCTCCCACTGAGCTTTTATCAGATTTAAAAAAAGAACCTGAAGCCGAAGTTCTACAACGTATCAAATGGCGTTGGAACGGTTTAAAACGGTTACGTAATACTATTGGGGATTCCGTGTTACAGTATGAAGCCTGCGGTTCCTACGAACTGTTCAACTCAAAAGAAGAGATGACAGAATCGTTGGAGAATCTTGCTTACTTAAACGAGTTGATGCTTCATGCAACAGGCGAAAAAGACATGTTTTCCTACAAACCAGTGAATGGAAAAGAAGCGATTTATTCAAGGAGTGAAGGGGCGATTCATTCCGGTTATATGATGCAGGCCTGGTTGGAAAAAAACCAGCAAGTTGGGAATGAAATCCGATTTAATACACCTGTTTTAGCTATTGAGCCACAAAAGGTTATTCTGGAAAATGAAATCCATCTCCACACTAATCATATTCTAATAGCAACAAATGGTTTTGCACAGTCCTTAACCGGAAAGAAAATAAAACCGGCCCGTGGGTTAGTCTTACTTTCGAAACCAATCGAATTGCTGAAATGGCGAGGTACATTTCATTATGATGAGGGATTTGTGTACTTCCGAAATGTGGGCGATAGATTGTTATTGGGCGGTGGACGAAATAAAGATCTACAAACGGAAGAAACTACGCATTTTGGAGAAAATCCGATTCTTAAGAAGTATTTGTTAGCCCTCGCTGAATCGTTTTTACAAATTGATTTAACCGGAAACTTGGAACAATCTTGGTCGGGAATAATGGGTTTTTCGGACACTAAATCACCCATTCAGGAAGATCTGCATGGAATTTCTATTCGAGTTGCTTTGGGTGGGATGGGGGTTGCGATAGGTTCGGATATTGGTTTTCAGTTTGCGCAGACTTTTTACAATTAATTCAATTATAAGTAACAAAAAGCGAGTAACTTCCTTTTTTTATTCATCTATAACATTTCACCATGAATCGTAGAGATCTTCTTAAAACAGGTGCCTTAGCGGCTTTAGGATTACCCTTTATTGCTCCTTTAACATCAAAAGGCTTATCAAAACCACCCAAATCTTTATCAAAAAAAGCTAAGAATATTATTTTTATGGTAAGTTATGGTATGAGTATCGGTACACTTACTTTAGCCAATTTGATGAGCGAGCGAAAATTTGGAAAAACAAGTACTTGGATTCAGTTGTATAAAGAGGGTATAGTTTCTCGAGGATTGATGGAAACATCGTCAGCCAATTCTATGGTGACAGACTCTGCTGCCGGTTCAGCGGCTTGGGGCGGAGGAATCAAGGTGAATAACAACGTGTTAAATATTGGGCCGAATGGTGAAAAACCAGTTCCCATTTTACAGAAATTTAAAGCTAGTGGAAAAGCCATTGGATGTGTAACCACGGTTCCAATCACTCATGCAACACCTGCCGGATTTTGTATCAATAATATTCACCGAAGTAATCAACCTGAAATTGCAACTCAATACCTTGATTTAAACGCTGATGTGCTGATGGGTGGCGGGCTTGAATTTTTTGATGCATCTCTTCGTAAAGATAAACGCGATGTGTTTTCTGAATTTGCTCAAAAAGGATATCATATCGCCAAAACAAAAGCGGATTTAGCAAAAAACACAAGCCATAAACCGATTTTAGGAATATTTGGGGAAAACGGTTTGCCTTATACCGTAGATCATCTTCATAACGACGAACAAAAAGCGGCTATACCAACTTTAGCTGAGATGACTCAATCGGCTATTCAACAAATGGAAAAAAATCCAAATGGTTTTGTTTTGCAAGTTGAAGGCGGACGTGTAGATTGGGCAGCCCATGGTAACGATGTTGCCGGTTTAATTTATGATCAATTAGCTTTTGATGATGCTGTAGCAGTTGCAATAGCATATGCCCAACAAAAAGGAGATACGTTAGTGGTTCTAACAACCGATCATGGTAATGCAAATCCGGGATTATTCTATGGAAAAAATGCCGACAAAAATTTTGATAAGTTACAAGCCGTGAAACATTCCAATGAGTGGTGTCTTCGGCAAGTACCTGATAACGCCACCGTTAAGCAAGTAATGGATATTTTTGAGTCAAATCAAGGTTTTGTGCTCAAAAACGAGGAGGCAGCTTTAATTGCAGAACGGTTTAAAGTAATCTCGGAAGAGGATAAAAAAGACAATCGTAAAATGCCTTTCGAGGAGTTAGCACTCATGCAACGACCACATTTCTCAGTACACTTCGCTGACACCGGTCATTCCGGCGATTATGTCGAGTTGGCTATGTTTGGACCCGGTTCCGAGTTGCAACAATTATTCACAGTTAATACCGATTTGCATCAGTTTATGCTTGATGTAACCGAAACCGAATTTAAAGGCTAATTAGTTATTGGGCTTTTTTACGATGCGTCCATCGGGTGTGATGATTTCATCCTCGGCGGGCGCTTCCATTGGAAAGTTGTGAACCGGAATACTTTCATCACGATCGTGCGGAACATAGTGATTATGACTTCCGTGCGGAATCATCAAATAAGGTTTTTCGGTAAACAAATCGAGTGCATCGGCTAATGCGATGGATAAAACCGTCCCAATGATTAGAATAAAAGCAAGTTTTCGCTTCATAAGATTGTTTTGTATTGGTTCAAGTATAACAGTTACATCATTGTGCAAACTTAGGTGATTTTCCACTCACCGCGGTAACCATTCCAAAAAGAGAAACCATCAACAGCCGATTTGCCTTCTAATTGAACTTCTTGTAAAAAAATGGTTCCATTTGAACATCCAACAGCAAGTTTTTGGTCAACAAAACCGATTTCAGAAACGGTTAAATGTTTGGTATAACTGAATGTAGCGCGTTTTAATTTTAATTTTTTCCCATCTAACCAACACCAACTGCCCGGGAAAGGATTCATACCACGAATGCGATTATGAATGTTCAGTACATCACCTGAAAACTCGATTTTTGCATCTTCTGGAAATATTTTTGGTGCAGCAGTTGCTTGAGTGTCATCCTGAGAAATGGGTTCAATTGAACCGGAAGTAATTTTTGGCAAGATCTCTGTGATAGCCTCTGCACCTACGTTCATTAGACGTGAATAAACGTCGCCCGTAGTTTCATTGATGTCGATGGGAGTTTTTTTCTGTAACAGGATTGCGCCGGCATCAATTTCTTCATTCAAAAAGAACAGTGTTACACCGGTTTCTTCTTCACCTTGCACAACAGCCCAATGAATAGGCGCTGCACCTCGAAACTTAGGAAGCAAAGAAGCATGTACGTTAATACTTCCAATTGTTGGAATCGACAGAATGGTTTTGGGTAAGATTTTAAACGCTACAATCACGATTAAATCGGGTTGTAATTGTTTTAGCAGGGACTCTAATTCCGGATTTTTCATGGATTCAAACGAAAAAACAGGTAATCCAAGTTCCAGAGCTTTTGCCTTTACCGGTGTGGGTGATGTTTCAGTTCCGCGTCCTCTGCGTTTATCATCTCCTGATATTACCGCAACCACATCGTGCCCAGACTTTGAAACAGCCTCAAGGGATGGAACAGCAAAATCCGGAGAGCCCATGAATACAATTTTCATGTCATCTATTTTTTGGGAACAACAGGATAGTCAACCGGATAGGTTCCGGCAAGAATATCATCTAAAGTTTTTTGAACCAAACGTTTGCGGAAAGAACCTAAATAATCAATAAATAAGACACCTTGCAGATGGTCGAATTCATGTTGAATAACACGAGATAACCAACCGTCGGCATGTAGCGTTTGTTCATTAAATTGACGATCAAAATACGTTATGGTTATTTCAATGGGTCGAAAAACGCGATCGCGCACATCAGGAATACTTAAACAACCTTCTTCCATGGGCATTTTTTGGTCGCCCATCTTGGTAATTCTCGGGTTGATAAACACCATTTCGCCATGTTTAACTTCATCATCTTCCATCATAGGGTCGGCGTTAATCACAAATAATTGAATAGATTTGCCAATTTGAGGCGCTGCTAAACCTACACCATGTGAGTTATACATGGTTTCAAACATATCATCAATAAGGGTTTGTAAATGGGGATATTCAGCAGAGATAGCTTGTGCTTTTTCGCGTAAAACAGCGTCGTTGTAGGTTACAATAGGTAAAATAGACATGATTCCTAACGATGATTCAGGTATTCTTGAAGTAAAATGACTGCGGCGGTTGAGTCAACCAGCCCTTTGTTGGTTTTGATTTTTTTAGACTGACCGCTTTCCCGAAGTGCCTGATGCGCCATGGTAGAGGTAAAACGTTCATCTAAAGTTTTAATGGGGATTTCTCCCACCATTTTTTTGAGTTCACCGATGAATGAACGAACCATATGAACTGATTCGCCTTCTTCGCCTTTAAGTGTAAGTGGCCAACCCACAATGATTTCTTCGTATTGATAGGTTTTGAGCCATTCAGCCACTTTTTTGGGGATTTCACCGGGGCTAAAAGCGCCAATCGGACTCGCTAACATCTGTAACGAGTCCGATTGTGCTACGCCAATGCGTTTTTTTCCGACATCAAATGCTAAAATGCGCTTTTTGAGCAAATTATGCGTCCTGTAAGTCCGAAATAGGGTTTTTCAAAAACTCTTTGAGCAACTTGCTAGGTTTGAAATGGGTTTTACGATGCTCAGGAACGTAAATAACTTCGTTGGTTTTTGGGTTACGTGCTTTTGGTTTTGCTTTAGTTTTCTTCACTTCGAAAACACCGAAATCGCGAATTTCGATACGACATTCAGGGTTAGCATCCATCATGGTGTTGCGAATTGCATCGATTACAATGTCAACCCAAGGTTCTACTTGAACCATAGGAATGTTGTTTTCTTCAGAAATTCTTCTAACGAGATCTCTTTTTGTATATGTCATCGCTACAAAATATTAAGTGAGAGTTGAGATTTTAGTTAACTGTATCAAACTTCTTATTTGGAAATAAGCGGGGTTTTTAGTACAGGTAATAGCTTGATTTTTAAGTAATTGGGAAGATACCAATAGCATCAAACATAAGAAATACAAAAAAAGTAAAAATTCATCATTAATCGAAGCGATACGCATCTTTTACACCCTCTATCTTCTTTAATTCCTTTATGATTCGCTCAAGATGAATAATATCTTGAACATAAAGGATTAAACTACCCTCAAAAAGCCCGTCTTCACTCGATACATTGATGCTTTTCATGTTCGTGTTGAGCTGTTTTGAGATTTGAGAGGTGATATCGGTTACCAATCCTACACGATCTTCTCCAATAATTTTAATGCCACCAACGAAAGAATTATCTACTTTTTTAGGCCATTTTACATCTACAATGCGATCGCCCTCTGTTTTTACCAGATTGGGTACGTTTCGACAATTAGTACGGTGTATTTTTACATCCCCCGTTCGGCTCAAGAAGCCTATAACATCATCGCCTGGAATGGGGTTACAGCATTTGGAATAGGTATATCGAATATCCGTGTAAGAACCATTGATGATTAATCCGCTGTCGCCTATTGCACGGGCATCATCATAAAATAATTCTTGAAATTCTTCATCTGCTATTCGGGTAATTTTTTTGTCTGCGGCTTCTTCTTCAGCTTTATTGCCACTTACATATTGTTTTACAGCTTTAACAAACTTTGCAACTTCCAAATATCCCGCTCCAATATCGTAATACACTTTTGAAATGGAAGGATATTTGATTCGATTAGCCACTTTTGCCAAATCCTGATCCGAGATTTCAATATCCATTTTCTCGGTCTTTTTCCGGAATTCATCGCGACCTTTATCAACTAGTTCGCGTTCCTTTTGTTTAATAAACTGTCGTAGTCGGGCTTTTGCTTTGTGGGTAACAACATCGTTAATCCAATCAGGATTAAGATTGAGTTGTTTACCCGTGATGATTTCTACTTGATCTCCCGAATTGAGTTTATACCTCAGGGGTACGATGCGTCCGTTTACCCGCGCCGCTTGAGCACGTTCTCCTATTTGAGAGTGAATCTCAAATGCAAAGTCAATGGGGGTAGAGCCTTTGGGGAGCGTTTTTAATTCACCCTTAGGTGTAAACACATAAATTTCTTCCTGATATAAATTGAGTTGAAAATCTTTAACAAAATCGGTGGCCTCATCGGGTCGAGGATTTTCAAGTACGCCACGAACCCAATGCACGTATTGGTCGAGGCCTGAGGAATTGTTTTGTTCTTTGTATTTCCAATGTGCAGCCAAACCTTTTTCCGCAATCTCATCCATTTTTCGAGTTCGAATTTGGATTTCAACTTTAATTCCTCGGTTTGAAATTACGGTGGTGTGCAGCGATTGATAGCCGTTATTTTTGGGAAGTGAAATAAAATCGCGAAAGCGTTCCGGTATGGGTTTATATTGATCGGTAATCATGGAATACACACGCCAACAATCTTCTTTGGTGTGAGGGTCTTCCAAAATGATGCGAATGGCAAACAAATCATAGATTTCTTCAAATGGCTTTTGCTGCCGCATCATCTTTTTATAAATCGAATAAATGTGTTTAGGGCGTCCTTTTATTTCAAAATTAAAACCGGCTTTATCGAGTTGTAATTGTAAGGGCGACATAAACTCTTCTACGAACTGCTCGCGTGACTCTTTTTTTTCACGCAATTTGCGGGCGATAAACTTATATCCTTCGGAATCAAGGTATTTAAAGCTCAGGTCTTCCAATTCGCTTTTAATTTTGAACAGACCAAATCGGTGTGCTAAAGGAGCGTATAATTCTATCGTTTCCGTGGCAATTTTTACTTGCTTGGGTTTCTGCAGATGTTGGAGCGTTCTCATGTTATGAAGACGATCCGCGAACTTAATAAGTACTACTCGCAAGTCTTCCGACATGGAGATGAGCAACTTCATGAATGTTTCGGCTTGTTTGGCGTCCTTATTTTTGAAAACACCGGAAATTTTGGTGAGTCCATCAATAATCTGAGTTACAGTTTTGCCAAAGTCCTGTTTGATGTCATCAAGAGTTACGTGTGTATCTTCAACCGTGTCATGTAATAGAGCAGCCGCAACGGAAACATCATCAACACCAATCTCACGTGCTACGATAATGGCAACTTCTAACGGATGCAGATAGTAGGGTTCGCCTGAAGCGCGCGTAATTCCTTTATGTGATTCTACACACAATTTAAAAGCTTTGGATACAAGGTTGGTATCAACATGGTCTATGTACTCGTTACAAATAGCGAGTAACTGCTCCAATTCATGTTGTTGAGCCGGATTTAAAACAATTGTGTTGATGTCAATTTTATCGTGAGCCGCCGTTTGACTCATACTTTTTTCACTTAAAAAATCGAACCGCTTATGTGAACGACCACTATTTTATGGGTAACGTTTCAATAATAAACGATTTAACTTAGAAAAAAATAGATTCGTTTTAGAAAAAAGTATTTTTTTTGAAGAAAAAAGAGGATTTCTGAATAAGTTCGCACTTGTTGAGTTATCAACATCAATTTTTTATTTGGTTATGAATACTTGTGTAAAGACTTTTGTTGTATGATCGCACATCCTTTTCGTAAGATGGTTTTTTATGGGGTCTATGTCATCATCTTGATTTTAGTTTCGGTTCTTGTTCTCGAGTTTGCTGCATACCTGTTAGGCGTTCAGCGTTATCAAACCTGGCTGGAAATGGATGAAAAGGGATTTATCAAAAATCAAACGAACACAATAGCTTGGGGACAAACCTTTGATGAACCCATTTATTATTCTTTTAATGATGTTGGAGCTCGCATCACTTCAGCCGATTCCATCAAAAAAAATGCTTCTAGAAAAGTGCTCATTTTAGGAGATTCGTTTGCGTTTGGCTTGTATTTACATGATTCACTAACCATAACGCATCAATTAAATGAATTAATCGGTGATTCACTACACTTCATAAATGGCGGAGTTGGAGGTTCAGGAACAGCTGATCATTATTGGCATCTAAACTATCATTTCAAAAATCGCACATTTTCTGATGTCATTCTCTTGATGAATACCGATGATGTGGATCGGATGATTGGGAAGAACTTGTTTGTTTGGAAGAAGGATTCGTTGATACAATCACAGCGATGGAAACCAACGGGGTGGTATCATGCTATTCGATTTAAATCTTGGCATACTGCGTTAGAACGAAATAGCCATTTGTATGCACTTTTTAGTAAATATGCCAGGAAACATCTGTTTTTTTATGATGACTTTGAAGTAGATGAATCTGAACGCGTATTTATCTGGCCACCAACTCAAGCATTGTCAGACTTAAAAACCTATCCTGTCACGGTATGGACTGAATTGATAAAAGCCATGAAGAAAGAAGCAGAAGTACATGGTGCTAGCTTTCACCTAGTTACAACAGGTTACCCGGCTGATTCAACTAATTCGCCTAGAACGTTTACGGTTTACAAGCGCTTATCCGTTTTGTGTGATTCGTTACAAGTAAATTTTTTAGATATTCGTGAAGCAATGAACGATGCAGCACAAGGAGATATGAAAAACATGCAGTTATGGCCTGATACTCATCCGAATGGTAAGGGTACTCGAGTAATTTCAAACACGATTTGGCAAGAAATTTTCAAAAAAGATAATTAGAGGATTGGAATCGCTTGGATTCTGCTGTATATTTGCGCTCCCAAAAGGGCCGCTGTGGTGGAATTGGTAGACACGTTGGACTTAAAATCCAATGGAACTTAAACTTCCGTACCGGTTCGAGTCCGGTCAGCGGTACACGCTTAAAAGCCTTGCAAAATAAT
>CAZIQX010000119.1:10256-10580 GCA_964541325.1 uncultured Chitinophagales bacterium
CCCGCAGCGTAATCAAATCCACGGGGATCTGCGCCTCCACTTAGAACTCCGTTTTCATCTACAAAAATTATATCAGCTCGACCTGAATAACCTGTTCGCTCCGTTAGTTGATGCCCTCTTGCCATTAATTGTGTTTGGTCGTGACGCGATAATGCAAATTTTTCAAAATACAGTTCATCCGGCAACCATTGATGATGCACACGCGGTGCTGAAACGGCTTGCTGTGCATTCATCCCAAATTCAGCTGCATTTAAAAAAACTTGGAGCACAGTAGTAATAATAGTAGAACCGCCCGGAGTACCTAAAACCATATTCAGTTTGCCA
>CAZIQX010000120.1:0-10550 GCA_964541325.1 uncultured Chitinophagales bacterium
ACCTTTAAACCTTTAAACCTTTAAACCTTTAAACCTTTAAACCTTTAAACCTTTACACCTTTACACCTTTACACCTTTACACCTTTAAAACTTTATAACTTTTCCCCATGACAACTATCTCAATCGATTTTTGGAACACCCTCGTTGATGCTAAAACCGGCGGAAAAGAACGTCATCAAGCTAGAATTGATAAACTCAAAGAAGTGGCTGCTCGTTACGACCAAACTATTTCCCCCGAACAAGTGGAAGAAGCCAAGAAAAAAGCCTCCGCTGAGTTCGATGTGGAGTGGTTAGGGCATCAACGAACCATGTTGACGCATGAATTGGTTGAACGTATTGTTGGTCATCTTGGAATCCCTGCAAAAAAAGGTGAAAAAGAAGAAATCACGTTTGTATTTCAGCATTCGTTGCTAAAGGGAGCACCTGAATTAGCGCCCGGAGCTTTGGATATCATTCCCAAATTAGCGGCGAAATATCCTTTGGCCATTATTTCTGATACCATGTTTTCGCCCGGTTCAGTTCTTCGCTCCTATCTCATGACCAAAGGTTTACTCGATTATTTCTCTCATTTTGTGTTCAGCGACGAAGTTGGGTATTCAAAGCCGGATAAACGAGCATTTTTGCAAGTTTTAGAAAAAAATAAAGCTCACGCTGCGAGCTCTTTTCATGTGGGTGATATCCAAAAAACGGATATTGTTGGCGCGCAATCTGTTGGGATGAAAGCAATTTTATATACTGGAATTTCAACGGAACATCTAGAAGGGAATACAGCCGATTTCGTGGCCCCGAATTGGAATAGGGTAGCTCATTACACCTTGTAGTGGCTATTGCCATTCAGAAACCACTCGTCATCCCGTTGTCAAACGGGATCTAGAAATCGTTTGAGAGGTAATCGAACGCATGTGAGTTTCGTCAAGCCTGCACATGCAGGTTTCTCGCCACGGGTTATGAAAACCTAAACGAGCGAAACGAGGCTGCAAATCAATACGCATCACTAAATTAAACCCAAAGTTTACATGAGATCCCTGAACAAGTCAGGACGACTTCGATTATCTCATCCCTAGCATAAACGAAATCTCCTTTTATTTCCCTGCCAATTTGGGTATTATTGAGCCGATTTTTGAAAAGCGTTTTTTTATTAACTCAGACCAACTTTTTTATGAATATTCATGAGTATCAAGCCAAAGAACTCCTCAAATCGTATGGCGTTACAGTACCTGCGGGAATTCCTGCTTTTACAGTAGAAGAAGCGGTAAAAGCTGCCGAAGAACTCAAAGCAAACGGCGCTACCTTGTTTGTAACAAAAGCTCAAATTCATGCCGGTGGACGCGGAAAAGGTCGCACCGTAAAAAGCAATTCTAAAGGTGTTGTTCTTTGCAAAACAGTTGAAGAAGTAAAAACAGCCGCTGAAAATTTATTAGGTGATACCCTTGTAACCATCCAAACCGGAGAAGCCGGACAAAAAGTACAACGTATTTACATCACGGATGGTGTAGATATTGCCAAAGAATTTTATCTCGGTATTACCTTAGACCGCGCAAAATCACAAAACGTGATTATGGTTTCTACCGAAGGTGGTGTTGAAATCGAAAAAGTGGCTGAAGAAACACCACATCTTATTGTTAAAGAATGGGTTGAGCCGGGTCAGCCTTTACATGGAAATCAAGCGCGTCGTTTGGCGTTTGCTCTTGGACTTTCAGGTGATGCGTTCAAACAAGCGGTGAAATTCATCACAACCTTGTATGCTGCTTTCGAAAAAATGGATGCCAGTATTGTGGAAATCAACCCATTGGTATTAACTCCTGACGGAAACATCATCGCCTTAGACGCTAAAATCAACTTTGATGATAATGCTTCTTTCCGCCATAAAGAATGGGAAGATTTACGCGACCTTAGCGAAGAAAATCCATTTGAAGTAGAAGCTTCTAAATACAACTTGAACTACATCAAATTAGATGGAAACGTAGGTTGTATGGTAAACGGTGCCGGTTTAGCGATGGCTACTATGGATATCATTAAGCTTTCCGGTGGCGAGCCTGCTAACTTCTTAGACGTTGGTGGTGGAGCAAACGTGAACACTGTAAAGAATGGTTTCAAAATCATCTTAAGTGATCCAAACGTAAAAGCGATCTTAATTAACATTTTTGGTGGTATTGTACGTTGCGACCGTGTAGCTAACGGTATTGTAGAAGCGGTTCAAGACCCTGAAATCGCTGAAAAAGTGAGCAAAGTGCCTGTAATCGTTCGCTTACAAGGAACAAACGCCGCAGAAGCTAAAGTAATCATTGATAACTCTGGCTTGAATGTAATTTCAGCTGTATTGTTGAAAGAGGCTGCACAAGCAGTAACACAGGCTTTAGCGTCGTAAGTAGAACACGTTTTGTTTTAAAAGGTCTGAGTGATGAACTCAGGCCTTTATTTATGTCAAGATTCCGGCATCAGAGTAATACAGGAATATGTAAAAGTTCACTCAGAAGTTTGAAATGCTTATCAAAGCTATATATTGGGAAATCGTTTTGTTTGGCTTGCTGTGCAATAAGTAGATCGGGAATTCCTACTCCATTTAGTCCATTTCTGAGTAATTCCGTTCTCCAATTCACTAATTCATCCCAATTTGTATCAAAACCGATGTTTGGCAATGACTCAAATAGTTGAGCAAGATGTTTTTCATTTTTATGATACATATTCGGGAGTAATTCTAATCGGATAATTGGATTTACACACGCTGTACCCGTTTCCAAAAGCTCATCAACTAAATAGTCATTTTCTCTTGTTTTGAAGTAATTAATCCATGCTGAAGTATCAACGATAACTCTCATTGCGTTCTCTTACTACATCTAAATCCATAGTTAAATCTACCTTGCCTTTAAATTCACGTAGTTTGATAAGCTCATTTCGCTTTATAAGCTCATTAAGGGCAAATTTTATCACGTCTGTTTTTGTGCCTAAGCCTGTAATAGCTAGTGCTTCATCTAATAAATCCTTGGGTAGATCTAAAGTCGTTCTCATAATTATGCATATAAGTTATAAATTTGTATGCATAATGTAATTTGTTCAATCTAATTTTGCAATTACTTACTACAAGTTCACTTAAAAAGCATTTCATTCACACTCTCGATTTGGATAAATTCGCACCTCAACCAGGTTTATAGAATTTCACCCATTTTTCCATGGCAAGCACACTTTGGCCGAATCAACTTCGTATTCAATCTGATGAATTAACTCGCCGCATTTACGCTAACGACGCCTCCAACTATGAGGAAATTCCACAAGGCGTTCACTTTCCAAAAGCTTATTCTGAAATAGTAGAGTTGGTAAAATGGTGTGCTGAACACAAAACACCAATCACTGCACGTGCTGCCGGAACGAGCCTTGCCGGACAAACTACTGGAAACGGAATCGTGATGGATACGTCCCGATTTCTCACCCAAATCAAATCCATCAATCTCGAAAAAAAACAAGCAACTGTTCAACCGGGTGTCATTCGTGATACGTTAAACCGAGAACTCGCGCCATTCGGTTTATTGTTTGGTCCGGATACGTCAACTACCAATCGTTGTATGTTGGGTGGGATGATTGGGAACAACAGTTCCGGTTCGTTTTCCATCAAATATGGAACGGTTCGTGATCAAATTCATTCGATTGATGCCGTATTGAGCGATGGTTCAGAAGTCACGTTTGGTCCACTTTCTGATGATGAACTCGAAGCGAAAACCAAGCTGAATACCTTCGAGGGATACATTTATCGTGAGATGTTAAGCCTTCTTCGTCAGCATAAAGAAGCTATTCAACGCGATTTTCCTCATCCTGAAATTATACGCCGAAATACGGGTTATGCCATTGATAAACTGCTTGAAATGAGTCCGATCACACCTGGTGGACGTCCATTTAACATGGCAGAACTGTTGTGCGGAAGTGAAGGCACACTCGCTATGACCAAAGAAGCGGTGGTGAATCTTTCTGATAAACCCAAATGCTCGATTCTCATCGTTCCGCAGTTCAAGAACTTGCGCGATTCATTGGTCGCCACCGTTGATGCGGTTTCACAAAATCCGGCTGCCGTTGAACTGTTAGACAAAATTGTACTCGATGCAACCTTGCTTAATATAGAGCAGTCTCAAAATCGCTTTTTCTTAGAGGGTGACCCCGAAACGATTCTCATTATTCAGTTGGATGGTGATTCTGTTGAAGAATTGCTTCCAAAAGCTGAGAAAATGATTGAGGCCATGAAAGCCAAAGGTTTAGGTTATGCGTATCCAATCCTTACGGATGAAGATGAAATGCGTAGGGTGTGGGATTTGCGAAAAGCCGGACTTGGTTTGTTGATGGGTTTGGGTTACGAGCAAAAATCACCCACTTTTGTGGAAGACACCGCCGTTCGCGTTCAGGATTTACCCGATTATATTGATGAATTTGCGAAGCTTCTCGAAAGTTATGGAAGCACCTGCGTGTATTATGCGCACGCTTCGGTTGGGGAATTACATTTGCGTCCACAACTAAACATTCGTACGCATGAAGGCATCGAAACCATGAAAAAAATGGCTTTGGAAGTGGCTGCTTTGGTTAAAAAATATCGAGGATCCTTATCCGGTGAACATGGTGATGGAAGAGCTCGTGCACCGTACATCGAATATGTGCTCAGCAAAGAAATGATGCCGATTCTCGAAAAAGTGAAAGATATTTGGGATCCAAATGGCATTTTTAATCCGGGTAAAATTGTACGAGCCAAACCCATGGAAGCCGACATGCGATTCGGAGATCATTATCAGATTCCGCAAGTGGAAACGATGTTCAATTGGCGAAAAGAAGGCTCCTTTGCCGATGCGGTTGAATTATGTAATGGCGCAGGGGTGTGCAGAAAGTTGGCTTTAAGTGGTGGAACAATGTGTCCATCCTATATGGCTACTCAGGAAGAAAAACACACCACACGTGGACGCGCGAATGCGTTTCGTCAGCTGTTTTCCGGGAAACAAAAAGATGCATTTTCGTCGGAAGAACTCAAAGAAGCCTTAGATTTGTGTTTGAGCTGTAAGGCGTGTAAATCAGAGTGTCCGGCAAGTGTGGATATGGCCAAGATGAAAGCAGAGTTTACGCACGGTTATCACGAAGCAAATGGCGTTTCCTTCTCTCATTTCTTTTTTGGAAATCCGGGATTGTTTTATCCATTGGCGCAGCTCACTCCACGTCTTTCAAATTGGGCCGTTAGCTTGCCGGTTGCCAAAGAACTGTTAAAGCAAGTTGCGAATATTTCTCCCAAAAGAAGCCTGCCAAAATTTGAGCTCACACCGTTTTCTAGTTGGGTTAAAATGCATCGAAATAACGGTGCGGTGCGTTCTACGCGTAAAGTATTTTTTATGGTTGATTTGTATGTGAATCACCATGAAACCGAACTTGGAAAAAATGCCGTTAAGGTGCTTGAATCCCTTGGCTACGAAGTGATTTTCTCGAATCCGATGGAGTCGGGCAGAACACAGATTTCAAAAGGATTGTTGGAAAAAGCGAAGCAAGTTGCACAGCGAAATATCGTTCAGTTATATGAAGTGGCAAGTCAAAACATTCCGATTATTGGGATGGAACCTAGTGAAATTCTAACCCTCCGCGACGAATACTTGGATTTGTGTGCTGCCAATTTATTGGAAAAAGCTAAAGTAGTGGCCTCAAAAGCACGCTTCTTCGATGAGTTTATTGCTGAGCAAGCAAATGAAAATCCGGAGTTGTTTGCCAAACGATTTGCCCAAAAAGGGGAAGAAGTATTACTGCATGGACACTGTCACCAAAAAGCCTTGATTGGAACAAAAAGTACAGTTACTGCGCTCAAAGCTGCAGGATACAAACCCAAAGAATTACCGACGGGTTGTTGTGGAATGGCAGGAAGTTTTGGCTATGAAGATGATCACTATGAAACGTCGATGCAGGTGGGTGAGTTGGTGCTTTTCCCAAAACTCAGAGCGGCAAAAGAAGATGCCTTGGTTTGTGCGCCGGGCTTTTCGTGCCGACATCAAATTAAAGATGGTGTGAATCGAGATGCGATGCACACGGCTAGTTTATTGGTGAGGGCATTGAAATAAAACTAAGAATTTGAAAAGACTTCCAAAAAGTGCATGGGAGTCATTGCGGCAATCGTTGATTGACGATAGTCTTTTGTATTTCGAGTAATAATTGCATGAACATCCGGAATGCTTAAAGCCGTAGCATGTTGAATAGCATCTTCGAAGTCTGAAAAGCTAGATTGCAAGGCTTGAATAATTTCATGTTTGGTTGTTCCAACTAGCTCAGTCATAGTTAATAGTTCAGAAATGATATCTAAACTTTTTGAATGGCCAAGAAATTTTCTGATGACGTAATAGATGTTATTTATGCTAACAGCGGAAATAAACAACTGAACCTTACCTGATTCACTTAGCTCAAATAAATCTGATGCTGTCGATGCAAAGGGAGCTCTATCTGTAAAAAAGTCGATGAGTACATCGGTATCTATAAAGAGTTTATACGTCATACTTTTTTGCTAACTCTTCTTGAACAACCGATTGGTAATCAAATGATTCATCAATTTTAATAATACCACGAAGACGAGCAATTTTTGGTGATTGATTCTTTTTCAGAGGTTCTTTCTTATCGCTCGTTACCATTTTAAAGTAATTCTCAACCATGCTCGATAAGCTTTGCCCATGCTCCTTTGAATAAGCTTTAGCAGATTTTATGACTTCTTCGTCTAAAGTAAGCGTGAGTTTAGTATTCATTCCCATTATTTATTGATATTGAAAATGTACGTGTTAGCTTTATAAGACTCAACACGTGTAATAAATGGTTCAAACAAGAATACGAATTATCTAAAAACAAACTTTTCAGAATAGGTTTACTAAAAAAAACTTTCACACTTCCAACGCCGATTTCATTTTATGAATAGCATTTGATGCTACATAGCGCTCGCATTCATTCACAAATAGAGCTTCTCCACCAAAAACAGCGACTAATTTTTCATGTTGAATCACGCGTGGTTTCTCAGAAAACAGTTCACTGTAACTGCAAAAAGGATATCGTTTTAGTTGCTCAAGGTCATTGATTGACAAATGTTTTACCGGATTACAGCTTACAAATAGAATGGCTGTTTTAAGGTAAGCTTGTGGGATGAGTTTTCGTTGGTAACCTCGTTCAAATAACACATGTGGCTGTCCGGTTCGTTTACCACGCCACAGGGAATAAGCTCGTAGTAAATGCGCCATTTGTTTGCCAATAAGTGCTTGTGGGTAAACCGTTTGTGATAAATTAAACTCAGGAACATACAGTACCCAATGCGCATGATTATCCATTACTGAAAATGCTACCGTTTCAACAATTTTACTTAAAAATTTCTGATACAATCCTAAAAACAAATGCTTTTCGTGAGCCCGTTTAAAAATAGGCTCACCTGTTTTACTCTTGATAAAAACGTGATAATAATTTCCTGAAAGAATCTCGTTCATTTTTACTCCTTTTTTAAACAATAGACGCCCCAAAAAGGAATTTCTTACAGCGTGAAACAAAAACACCTTAAATTCGCACCACTTCCTCGCTTTGTCTGTTAAATCATACGGGTCATATATGAAAAAATGGTTCTTCATTCTCTCGTTAATTCTCATGCCGGGCTTAATTTCGGCAAAAAAGTATCGAATTACGTTTGCAGATATATCAGTAACGATTCAAAAAAATGGGCTAGTTCATTTCGAAGAAACAAGAACCTACGATTTTGATGGTCGATTTAAATGGGTTTCGTTTGAGCTTCCCCGAAAAGGTTTTGATGAACTTCAAAATGTGCAAATTTGGGAAGGCGACACTCCTTATACTTTTTCTGAGTCAGAGGAACCGGGAACCTTTGAAATCAGCAAAAAGAAGGGACGATATATCATTAAATGGTACATTCAGGCTGAAAATCAACTCCGCTCTTTCACCATTAAATACGATTTAACGGGAGCTATTGTGAGTGATGAAGCATGGAGTGAGTTGTACTGGATTTATTTGAGTAGAAATTGGGATAAACGAAATGAACACGTAAAGATAAAACTCAATTTTGAAGAGACTACCGATACCCGATATTGGGTTTACTCAACAAACATGAATGATGAACGTCATCAACAAACGATGAATGGATGGAATTATGAAGCCTGGACATCAAGTAAACGTCATGAGGTGAAAATTCAAACACATTTTCCAACGACGTATTTACTTAAGCCTTCTGCAATATCCGGACGTATAAATCCCGATGAAAAAGAAGAAGCACATCAACTTTATTTGATATCTCAGGAAGAAGAAGCTGCACGTGCGGAGGTTTGGGAAGCATGGGGATGGAAGCTTTATATTCCCGTTTTAGCGATCCCTTTTGTGGTCTTCTTTCGTCTATTTAACCGCAATAAACCGAATTTTAGTGAATTACAGGTTGAAAAAGCAGATTTGCCTGAGCATATTCATCCTGCTGTTATCACCTATTTGATGAACTTTAGATCCATTTCGCCAAACGCACTTAGAGCAAGTATAATGAAATTGGTTTACGACGGATTTATCGAAATTCACTATGAAGGTCGTGAAAAGAAAGTTTTTGAAGATCGACCACTTATTAAATTGATATTTACCGATAAGTCTATCTCAGAACTTAATTCTGAATTTGAGCTCGATTTGTATCAATTTCTTAAAGAACGAACAGAAAAATATGGCTACCTCGATGAGGTGTTTAAAAAGCAACCGACGAAGGTTTCTCAATGGTATATCGAGTGGACAAAAAAAGTAAAAAAAGTTGCTCTCGAACAACCTTGGTATGTGGAAGCATCCAAATCCGACATGATTTGGAATATCGTAGCTCAGGTGTTATTGGTAATACCCGGTATTCTCATGACAATTGCTGTGGGCCCCGCAGGAGCATTTACGATAGGTGTTCCATTGCTATTTGCAGCGTTTTCGGGTTCAATCTATCACAGAAATGAAATTGGCGAAACCTTATATCAAAAAATGGATCTTGCAAAAAAGGCCATCAAAAATCTGAGAAAAAACAAGCAGGACGTTACAGAACATGTAAATTGGCCACTGTTTATTTGGTCGTTGGCTTTGGGAAATTCAAGAGAAGAAGTAAAGTGGCTCATTCAAAAATGGCCCTTAGATACCATGCCGAATCTTCATTTAGCCGCAGCGGAAAGTACACATCTCATGTTTGTTCTAGATGATCTACTTACAGTTACCCATGGAACCTATATGGGTTCCGTTGGAAGTGTAGGAGCAACTGGGGCAACGGGAGGTGCTGCAGGTGGCGGAGCTGGTGGTGGAGCGGGATAAATTACAATCCTGCTATGCTAAACTTCTGATTTTCTGATAGTTGCATACGAATTCGCCAATCCATCGGATATAAATTATTGATGCGATTGCCGGCAATTTTTGCAAAGCCAAGTGGAATTTGGTTATAGGTGAAGAGTATATATCCTTTTTTTAAGCCCGTTTCTAACCAAAGTTCATCACGCCGTAAGTACGCAAGTGCCTGTTCGTAGGACAAATCAAAGCTTGGATAACTATTTTTTTTAATTAAGTCTGATAAACTCCATTCTTGATGTGGACGTAACTCATTTCCTTTAAGTTCACCGGCTAAAACGCCTGCTTTTACAAGGCTTAATTGATTGGCCAACAAATGAATATCCGCTGTATGCTTAGTTGGAATGGCAAGGAAGGAATCTCCAAACAAAAACCAATCAACGGGCTTATCTGCAATGTCATCTACCAAAATTTTTTGTGATGTTGAAAGAGGTTTTAAAACGCTTTTCCTGGTTTGAGCGGAGGCGAAAGTATCAAATTGGGTATCACTAGACTTTTTGATGCAACCAAAACTAAAGCCTTCGCCATCAATCAGCCCTGGTAAACAACGATAAAAAGGTAGGTTTTCGAGTGTGTGTAAGGGGTAATCTGTTGCATGCTTAAAAGGAATCCATTCGGCGTTAGTTTCCTGTACAAAACGGTTTAAAACCTCTTCATTTTCTTTTGTATTTAATGTACAGGTACTATAAATCAGCAGTCCACCCGGTTTTATAGCCGGCCATACGGAATGTAATAGTTCATCTTGACGCTTCGCACACATGAGCACATTATTTTCAGACCACTCAGAAATCGAGTCAGGGTCTTTACGAAACATACCTTCGCCGGAACAAGGTGCATCAACAAGTATGACATCAAAGAAATAAGGTAAACGGGCAAAATCTGAGGGTTCATTATTGGTAATAACCACATTAGAACTTCCCCACTTGGCTACGTTTTCTCGCAAAATTAAAGCACGACTTCGAATGATTTCGTTGGCAACTAACAAGCTTTCGGCAGATAAAATGGAAGCTAGATGTGTTGTTTTGCCTCCCGGTGCAGCTGAGACATCTAATACACGTTGCGGTTGAATTCCTTTTTGGATGAGTTCGCGTAAAAACGCTCCAATAAACATGCTTGATGCTTCCTGCACATAGTAAACACCGGAATGAAAGAGTGGGTCAGCGGTGAATAACGGACGAGGATTGACGTATCTGCCGAGTGGTTCCCACAGAACCCGGTTG
>CAZIQX010000121.1:0-1390 GCA_964541325.1 uncultured Chitinophagales bacterium
TAATAAGCCGGTTCATGTGGGTGAATCCGGTTGGGCTACGGTTTCCAATGAATTTTATGGTAAAGGTGGCGCCCAAGCTATTGATGAATACAAAGCCGGCGTGTACCACCGAATGTTGCGCGATCTAACCGATTCACTTGGAGTAACACTCTTTTATTTTGAAGCTTTTGATGAACAATGGAAAAATGCCGCTAATCCGCTCGGGTCGGAAAATCATTTTGGATTAATCAACTTGAAAGGTCAGGCTAAATATGCACTTTGGGACTTAGTTGACCAAGGAGTGTTTGATGGATTAACCCGTGACGGGCAGCCGATTACCAAAACCTACAACGGCAACGTGGATTCGCTCATGAACGATGTACTCGTTCCCCCAAGTAGTCGGGAAGTGAATGCACGCCTGGAAAAAGAAAAAAAGGAGGCAAAATGAGATCATGGACATCGATTGTAACACCACTTCTATTGGCAGGATTAGTTATGCAATGCACCAAGCCTGAAATTCCCGTACAAGTTTTTGAAACAGCCGCCAATGGCAACAAGCTTACGGAAGTAAAAACCGAAGCTTCCGACGAAAACGTGGTATTAATAGCCATAAATCCATCACAAACCTTTCAGAAAATTACCGGATTTGGGGGTTCATTCACTGAGGCAACCGCTCACCTTTTAACCCGCTTAAGTGAAGAAAATCGCAATAAAGTTTTAGAAGCCTATTTTGGGGAGTCAGGAGCCAGGTATTCGTTAACGCGCACTCACATCGGTTCATCCGATTTTTCCTTAGGCAATTACAGTTATGCTCCTGTTAAAAACGATATGGAGCTCAAAAACTTCTCCATCAAAGAAGATCAAAACGATATAATTCCAATCATCAAACAGGCACAGTTACTATCAAAAGATGGCTTTAAGTTGATTGCATCTCCATGGACTGCCTCACCTTGGATGAAAGACAATAACGGATGGAAAGGCGGAAAACTACTCCCAACCTATTATCCAACCTGGGCACTTTATTTTGAAAAATACATCAAAGCCTATGAAGCTGAAGGCATTCCAATTTGGGGTATTACCGTAGAAAACGAACCTCTGGGTAACGACAGCAATTGGGAAAGCATGCATTTTTCACCCCAAGAGATGAATGACTTTGTAAGTGGCTTTTTAGGTCCTCAACTTCGTGCTTCTTATCCTGATGTCAAAATTTTAGGGTATGACCAAAACCGTGGTGAAGAACTCCAAAAATGGGCCGATGTTATGTACGACGACCCAAAAGCTGCCCCCTATTTTGATGGTATTGCCATTCATTGGTATTCAAGCACCTTTGACGTATTTCCACAATCCTTGCAATACGCCCACAACAAAGCCCCAAACAAGTATTTAATTCAAACGGAGGCTTGTGTGGATG
>CAZIQX010000121.1:1400-5528 GCA_964541325.1 uncultured Chitinophagales bacterium
ATGGTTCCCCGTTGGAACGACGACGCGTGGTATTGGTCGAAAGAAGCAACAGATTGGGGCTGGACTTGGGCGCCTGCCGACCAAAAACATCTTCACCCAAAATATGTACCGGTGTATCGGTATGCACGCGATATCATCGGTTGTTTAAATAATTGGGTTGACGGCTGGATTGATTGGAACATGGTGTTAGATAAACAAGGAGGTCCTAATTGGGCTAAAAATTGGTGCACAGCACCCGTTATCGTTGACCCTGAAAAAGACGAAGTGTATTTCACCCCGCTTTATTACACGATGGCGCACTTCAGTCGATTTATTCGTCCTGATGCCGTTCGAATTGGATTTTCGGTTCCTGAAGATGCACAACTTCAGGTTACTGCCGCTCAAAATCCTGACGGTTCCATTGCAGTAATCGTGTTTAATCCCGGAGAATCGGCGCAAACACTTCAACTTAATATAGGAAATGAAGGAAAATCGGAGGTTTTTCCAATCTCAGCTAAGGCCATACAAACAATTGTTATACCGGCCACTTCAACAGCAAGTTAATTAACATCCAAACAGTAACACGTATGTCAACTTCACCATCTACTCCACGTTCTGCCATTGTTCCTTTGGGTCAAAAAATGGCATTTGGGGCTGGAAACTTAGTCAATAATTTACTCCCGGGAGCCTTAGGGGTTTTCTCCTTTTTCTTATTAACTGCTTTTGGTATGGATCCTTTCCTTGCCGGTTTATTAGGTGGTTTACCCCGATTTTTTGATGCTATCACCGACCCTATTATGGGTTACGTTTCTGATAACACCAAATCCCGTTTTGGCAGACGCAAACCCTACATTTTTATTGGAGCTATTTTAAGCGGAGTGTTTTACATCCTTCTATGGCAGTTAGACCCTAACGCTTCTCAAATGTATAATTTCTGGTACTTTCTGTTTTTCTCTTTGATTTACATAATCGGGAATACCATTTATTCAACACCTTTAATTGGATTAGGTTATGAAATGACCTCCGATTACAAGGAAAGAACCCGCTTAATGGGGATGTCGCAAACGATTGGTCAGGTTGCCTGGATGATAGTACCGTGGTTTTGGGTACTTATTGCCAATCCTGATTTATTCGAAACGCAAGCTGAAGGTGTGCATCAACTTTCGGTGATTGTAGGTGCTATTTGTATGGTTTTAGGGATTTTACCGGCACTTATTTGTCAGGAAATTGATCAATCCAATCTTTCAAATCGTGCTGAATTAAGCTTGAAAAACATCCTGAACAACGTGAAAGATCTTTTTCACAACATGTTTTTAATCTTCAAAAACAAACCGTTTGTAAAACTATGTGCCGCAACGTTTTTAGTGTTCAATGGCTATCAGATGGTTGCTTCGTTCAGCTATTTTATAATCGTGTTTTACATGTTTAACGGCGATTATGGCGCAGCAGGTAACTGGCCGGCCTGGTTTTATACGATTAGCGCTATGTCAACAGCATTTTTGATTATTCCGGTTATTACGTGGATGTCGAACAAATGGGGTAAACGTAATGCATTTATTGTTTCTACCATTCTTTCCATTATCGGATATGCACTCAAATGGTGGGGTTTTAACCCATCAAACCCTTGGTTGTTGTTTATGCCGGTTCCTTTAATGGTATTTGG
Source organism: uncultured Chitinophagales bacterium (assembly GCA_964541325.1). Lineage (GTDB taxonomy): Bacteria > Bacteroidota > Rhodothermia > Balneolales > M1805 > M1805. The sequence goes on from CAZIQX010000121.1 coordinate 3,043, forward strand.
TATCGGTGGGTTGTTTACACTCATGATGAGTATGACAGCCGATGTGTGCGACCTTGACGAATTAAATAACGGTATGCCTCGTAAAGAAGGTACATTTGGCGCTATTTATTGGTGGATGGTTAAATTAGGACAAGGCTTAGCTCTTGTTTTAGGAGGCTTGGTGTTAAAAGTAGTGGGTTTCGACCAATCAGCTGCTACACAAACCGTTGAAGTTATCACCAACCTTAGAATCGCAGATATTTTAATTCCTGTTGCTACCGCTGCCCTCGCTATTTGGGTGATGTGGGGTTATGATTTAACGGAAGAAAAAGCCGTTGAAATTAAAAACGAATTGGTTCGACGCAGAGGCGAACTCTAATAAGCATTTTTAAACCATTAAATTTATTGCATTTATGTCGTTCCATGTAGAAAAATTCAACTCATACAAAAACACCTTATATGCTTCTCAAGCGGATTATCTAACTGATTTTACCGAAGAAGATTATAAAGCTCTTTTTCTGGAAGTACTCTACAATGGGGTGCATGGGTTTTGTTTTAGTCTGTATGAAGAAGGTCAAAAGCCCGGTGATATTATCGGAGAAGATCAAATTCGCCGCCGTATTGAGATTCTTAAACCTTATACCCAATGGATTCGCTCCTTTTCATGTATAGAAGGAAACGAACTGATTCCAAAAGTAGCTAAAGAAAGCGGCATGAAAACGTTAGTGGGTGCATGGTTAGGAAAAGATCTCGAAAAGAATGAAGAAGAAATTGAAGGTCTTATCACATTAGCCAAACAAGGTCTTGTGGATATCGCCGCCGTTGGAAACGAAGTGTTATACCGTAAAGAACTTACACTAGAGCAACTCATCGGCTACATGAACCGCGTTAAAGAAGCCATTCCAGGTGTTCCTGTGGGTTATGTAGATGCCTATTATGAGTTCTCCGTTCATCCTGAATTGGTGCAGGCTTCGGATGTTCTTTTGTGTAATTGTTATCCGTATTGGGAAGGCACCGAATTCAACTATTCGTTCGACCACATGCGTCAGATGTTTTTTCAGGTGAAGCATGCTAATCCGGAAAAACGCGTCATTATAACCGAAACAGGTTGGCCAAGTGCCGGTGAGTCGTTAGGAAATGCTCATCCCGGAAAAGAAAATGCCCTTAAATACTTTCTGAATGCCCAATTATGGTCTCAAGACGAAGGTATTGAAATTTTCTACTTCTCCTCTTTCGATGAATCCTGGAAAAAAAGCGCTGAAGGCGAAGTAGGTGCTTATTGGGGTATCTGGGACAGCAACGGAAAAATAAAATACTAAGCATGAATTCATTTGAAGCTTTACAGTTAGTTCCCGGAAGAGCAATTTGCTACTCAGGTTATCGCGATGGTCAATACCCCGGTGGGGAGTCTCCAAGTTATGAACAAGTAAAAGAAGACTTGCTCATTTTGAAGCCTTATTGGCGTTACCTGAGATTATACGATTGTGATGAGCATGCCGAAACCGTTCTTGAAGTTATTCAGAACGAAAAATTCGATTTCAAGGTGCTGATGGGAGCCTACATTGAAGCGGAGATGAATAATTTCAACTGCCCTTGGGGTGGTGGCGTGTATGAAGAAAACGTACTCGAGGAAAAAGCGAGGAAAAATCAGCGTAAGATGGAAAAACTGATTGAACTCGAAAAAACGTATGGTGATATCATCATGGGGCACTCCGTTGGCAATGAAGCCTGTGTGGAATGGACCGATCATTATGTGAGTGAACAAAAAGTGCTGCACTACGCACAATTTATTCAACAACATTCCTCTAAGCCGGTCACCTTTTGTGAAAATTATGTCCCTTGGTTACACAAACTGGAAAAACTGGCCAATCAACTCGATTTTATTTCCATTCATACTTATCCCGTTTGGGAATACAAACACATTGAAGAAGCACTCGATTACACCAAAGAAAACTACAACGCTGTTGCGAAAAAGTACCCCCATAAAACCGTGGTAATTACCGAAGCCGGTTGGGCTACGAATTCTAACGGACGCGGAATAGACCCGGAACATGTAAACGAGACTTATCAAAAAATTTACTTTGAACGACTTCTCGAGTGGAGTGAAAAAGAAGGAATTCTAACCTTCTTCTTTGAAGCTTTTGATGAATCCTGGAAAGGTTCACCGGAGCCACTTGAGCCTGAAAAACATTGGGGTTTATATCACAGCAACCGAACACCTAAACAAGCTATGCTTGTGCTTCGGCCTGATTTATTTCCTCAGGCAGCTCCAGTAAATCTTAATAGAGGATTTCATCGATGAGTAATTCAAGTAAAAAACCCTAAAACAACAACAATAACATGGTACATACTATGAAAAAATCATTACTAACCTTAGCCCTACTTGGTCTAACTACGTTCGGTTTTGCTCAGGTCAACCCGATTGACTTTGAAGCAGACGGCAACGGAGCGGCTTTTGACTGGGCTGTTTTCGAAAATGATGATAATCCAGCTTTGGAAATCATTGA
>CAZIQX010000121.1:5538-7246 GCA_964541325.1 uncultured Chitinophagales bacterium
ACCCTGATGCAACAGGTGCAAATACCTCTGCAAAAGTGGCCAAATTTACTGCTAGAGATGCCGGCAACCCTTGGGCAGGTACAACCGGCCGTGGAGGAATCGGAACCTTTTTGTTTGATGATACAAACCGTATCATTAAAATCATGGTTTGGAAAACCACTATTAGCGATGTTGGTATCAAACTAGAAACAGCGTCTGGCTGGGCACAACCAGAAATTAAAGTGGCAAACACCAAAGTTAACGAATGGGAAGAACTTACTTTTGATTTCTCTGGTCGTGAAAACCCTCCTGCAGGCGAACAGTTTAACGGAATTTCTATTTTCCCTGACTTTGTAAGTGGCGATCGTACCCAAGAAAATATTGTTTACTTTGATAACATCACCTTCTCTCCTGCTGAAGGCGGTGGCGGTGGCGGTGGAACCGGCGAATTAGATGCATTCTGCGATACTCCGGTATTTCACTTAGGAATCCCTGCTGAAGTTGCATCTGCAATCAAACTTTCAATCTTCAATCGTGATGCAAATTCGATGCAGGTTGAAATTGAATCCGCTGATGCCGACCCAGTTGACTTATTGATTGTAAACAACTTAACCGGTGACATTACGGGTACTCCAGCTGTTTCGGCTCCAACAACCGAAGGTGGAAAAATTTACATCGTATTAACATGGGCAAGTACACCTCCTGCTGAAGTAGAACTCAACATTTTATGGAGTAAAGCTTCATTTGAAGGTAACTGGCAATTAGGTACTGAAAACAAAAAAGTAGCTTTTGCAGCAACTTGTGAAGGCGGCGGCGGTGGTGGAACCGGTGAAACCGGTGAAACCGGTGAAACCGAACCTACTACAGCAGCGCCAACTCCTGAGTTACCTGCTGATTCTGTGATTTCTGTGTTCAGTGGTGCCTACACAAGCGTTGGTTTAGATTATCCGGGTTGGGGACAAGCAACCGTTCTTGAGTTCCCCTTAATTGAAGGTAACGAAACCATGAAATTGGGTGGCTTAAACTACCAAGGTATTCAATTCACAGAAGCTTTGGATGTAACAGCTAAAGGTTATTTACATCTTGATGTGTGGACTGCTAACTCAACTGCATTTAATGTATTCTTGATTAGTACTGGTCCGGTTGAAAAAGCATTTGCCGTAACCGTTCCAACACAAGGTTGGTCAAAAGTAATCGTACCACTTACACATTTCGCAGGCGTTGATTTAGCCGATGTGTTCCAAATGAAATTTGATGGTAATGGCGATGTATTTATTGATAACCTCTTGTTCTTCAGTGATGGAACTACAGGTGGTGGTGGTGGAACCGGCGAAACCGAACCTACAACGGCTGCACCAACTCCAACACGCGATGCCGCTGATGTAATCTCCATTTTCAGTGATGCCTACACCGATGTGGCCGGAACAAACTTAAATCCGGGTTGGGGTCAGGCGACTGTAACCAGTGAATTTGAAATTGAAGGCAATAACACACTTCGTATGCTTGGATTAAACTACCAAGGTATTGAATTAGCCGGAAGTCAAAATGTGACAACTATGTCGCATTTACACTTAAACGTTTGGGCTGCAAACTCAACAGCTTTAAGTGTATTCCTAATTAGCCCGGGTCCGGTTGAAACACCAAAAACAATCACAGTTCCTACTGATGGTTGGGCAACAGTTGAGATCCCGCTCACCGATTTCAATCCGGTTAATTTAGCGGAAGTATT
>CAZIQX010000121.1:7256-10519 GCA_964541325.1 uncultured Chitinophagales bacterium
CCATCCGGTTTTGAACTCAACCAAAACTATCCGAACCCATTTAACCCATCTACTGCCCTTGCTTTCAGCATGCAGCAAGCCGCTGATGTAAGCTTGGAAGTGTTTACCATTCATGGGCAAAAAGTGGCAACCTTGGTGAACCAATCACAAGCTGCCGGTTCGTATGCAGTAACCTTCGATGCTTCGAATTTAGCATCAGGTATGTATTTGTATCGCTTAACAGCAGGTGCATTTACACAAGTAAAAACGATGATGTTGATTAAATAATCATATTCTATCAACGCAGAAGACCCGATGTTCACTCATCGGGTCTTTTTTTTGCCTTTTATTCGCGTTTTTTATCCTTTTTTAACCCTGATTCTTTTTATTTGAAACCGACATTGATTAAACTTTAGCCTTGTGAGGGTATATACAAACTTTGGTCTGAAATTCTTTTAGAGATATTTAGGTACTTATGAATGTTCAATCGTTTGTTTTTAAAAATCATCTTAATTTATTAGCTAAAATTGGCCTTAGGTTCGTGTGGGGGCTGTTTATTTCATTTTTTGTATATATCACTTCATCGGCTCAAGCTCCATTCATCCCCAAAAAAGGAGTGCCCAAACTCTACTCCTACACGCCGGAAACCTATAAACAAGAGGGTAAAATCTGGTCTATTCATACTGCGCCAAACGGAATCGTGTATCTGGCGAGCGATAAAGGCTTACTTGAGTTTGATGGCAACAACTGGAACGCATTTAAAGGCAGCCAAGGAAATACCCGTTCGGTGTTTGCGGCATCTGATACCCTTATTTACACCGGTTCCGATTTAGACTTTGGTGTTTGGCACAAAGATGAATGGTATCAGTGGAAGTACACGTCTCTTTACCCTTTTAAAGGTGATGCAAGCGCTACTCATGAAGAATTCTGGACGATTTTACCCTACAAAGGGGCCATTCTTTTTATTTCGAATTTCAATGTCTATCTGTATAAAAATCAAAATCTGATTAAGATTCCGGCGCCCTATAATTTTTCCGGTAGTTTTGCCGTGAACAATCGCATCTTTTTATCAGATGAACGAAACGGATTATTTGAACTCACCGATGTCAGCCTAAAGCCCATTATCGAATTTCCCCAAGGCTTTGATTACGACTTAAGTGGGATGTATCCATTTGGTAACGATTTAATTTTAGTAACCAAAAATGATGGATTATTTCGATTACGTAACCAACAATTACAGCGTTTTGCCCCCACGCTTTCCAATGAACTTCAAAGTGATAAGGTATTTTCCTTCACTACCGTTGGGGATTCGTTATTGGCTTACGGAACGGTACTTAAAGGCCTGTTCATCACCGATTATAAAGGTGATATCATTCATGCCATCAACAAAAATAAAGGCATTCCCAACAATACCATTTTAAGTTTGCATTATAATGATTTTGGTCAGCTTTGGTTTGGTATGGATTATGGGCTTTCCATGTTACACCTCACGTATCCGGTAACGTATTTTTATGATTATAACGGTGCTTTTGGAACGGCCTACACCGCCTCCCTCATGAAAAATCAGTTCTATTTAGGCACCAATCAGGGTTTATATACTGCGAAATGGGATGAATTAAACAATAACTCGGAACAGCATACCTTTAGCCTGATTAAAGGCACTGAAGGACAAGTATGGACGCTTCAAGAACATGACCAACAGTTGTTGATTGGTCACGATCGTGGTTTTTTTGTCTATGACGGTACGAATTTGAAAACCATCAACTTGCAACCGGGTATTTGGACGTTCAAACCCTATAAAAATCATTTGCTAGCCGGTACCTATAACGGGATTCATGTGTATGAAAAGCAGGGTAAAAACTGGAAATTGTTCAAGCAAATGGAATTGATTTTAGGTTCAATCAACCAATTGATTGTAGAAGATGATGTTTTATGGGTTACAATTCCAAATTTTGGGGTGATTCGTGCACGTATCGATGAAAACTTTACGCCAATTGAACGACTCATTTTTCCTGACTCATTATTTGAAGGAGAAAATCCGGTTTTATCAGAAATGAATGATCAAATAGGGGTAAAAACAGCGCTGTGGAACTACGACTATCTCCCGGAAAAGCAAGCATTTGAAAAAGCTAAAGCTGTCCAACACAAGAACATGGAAAACAGCTACTTACCCGGCATATTCGAAACCACGTTATTAAGCGATTTATACAGTTTTATCCCCATTTACAACGGGTTTGCGCTTCGGTTTCGTCAAGCAGATTCACTCCATGCTAACGTGGAACATCGGGTGGTTTGGAGAAAGTTGGAAGCCTTTAATTTGCACGAACGCCGATTATTTACCGCTCAAAGCACGATACCAACAGAATACAGAAATCTGAAATTAGAGGTAATTGTTCCTCTTCACGAAGATGTGCAGTATCAATTTAAACTGAATGAATCCGGTGCGTGGAGTGATTGGTCGAGAAAATCCACTATCGAATTGCCCAATATATCGTTTGGGCGGCATACCATTTATGTTCGTGCTTTAGTTGATGAACACATAACTGCTATTGAATCTATCACCTTTTGGATTGCTACACCTTGGTATGTTACATGGTGGGCCTTACTCATTTATGTGCTGATTCTTATCGGATTGGTGTATGTGATCTTGATTTATCAACAGGCTTTACTTAAAAAACAAAAATATCGTTTGTTACTCGAACAACAACACCAATTGCGTCATCAAGCTGAGGTTCATCAACTTCAATTGCAGGAGTTGGAACAAAAGCGACTTCAAGAAGAAGTGGAACAAATGAGAACTCAGCTGAAAACCAAAACGATTGAGCTTGCGAATAAAGCCAAGGAAAACGAAGCCAAAAATAAGCTGTTGGAAACCATCAAAGAGAAATTTGAATACCTGCAAGCGCACTCTGACCCCTTGAAAATTAAAGCAAGTGAGATTCAGCGTTTGTTGAATTCGTACATGAGTATGCAGGACACCACCTTTGAAATTCAAATGGATGAATTGCATCAGGAGTTTTTTAAGAAGCTGAAAGCACAGTTTCCGGGCCTTTCCAGCAACGATTTGCGATTGTGTGCCTATCTGAAAATTGGTCTAAATTCCAAAGAAATTGCGGATTTGCTCAATATTCAACCCTCGAGTGTGTATATCAGTCGCTCCCGATTGCGCAAAAAATTAAATCTTGAAACCGACGACGATTTGTATTCTTATTTGAATTCGTTTGAGTAAGCAAGCTGATTGCTGATTGCTGATTGCTGATTGCTGATTGCTGATTGCTGATTGC
>CAZIQX010000122.1:0-1697 GCA_964541325.1 uncultured Chitinophagales bacterium
CGAGCCCTTACAACTCGAAGACGATAAAGGAGTATTAAAATCAAATCGGGGGATTTATTTTTATGAAGCTGATTCCGCCTCATTTCGTGGAGGCGTGCAAATTGTAGATTCTACCTTATACGTTGAGGCAGATAGTTTGCTCAGCAATCGAAAAAGTGAGCAATATGAATTGTTTGGGAATGTGTTTGCTCGTGAAACTGAAAAACAAACTCATATTCGATCTCAATACTTGTATCTCGATTCCACCGGTTACCGAAAATTGCGTGAAAAAGCCTTGCTCATCAAAGTGGATTCAGCTAAAGCCGACACCGTTATTATTCAATCCAAAGCTATTGATTATTATGAATATAACGATTCTTCGTACTCCTTTTCCGCTGTGGACTCCGTTAAAATATGGAGTAAAGATTTTTCTTCTTTTAGTGATAGCGCCATGTATCAATCAGAAACTGAACTTTTTACCCTTAAGTCTCATGCATTTGCATGGAACAAGGATTTACAACTCAGTGCTGAAACCATTTTAGTTCAACTACGCGATGATACCGTTCGAAGTATTAAAGCTTTTCCAATTCCTTTTGCGGTTCAACCCGATTCTATATCCGGTCGTTTTCAACAAATGCGAGGGGATTCGCTCTTAGCCTCATTTAAAAAAGGTGAATTGCAACAAGTTGTTTTTGAGCCTAATGCTGCCGTTGCGTTTTTCTCGAACAATGATAAAGATGAACCCGACGGACTCATGGTGATTCATTCAAAAAGTGTCATTTTGTTTTTTGAAAACGGCGATTTGGTTGATTTAAAAGCGAGTTCAGATGTAAAAGCTACTTATTCCGAAGAAGGGGAAGGAGTTGAAGCCTATCGCTTACAAGGGTTTATTTGGAAACCGGAACTTCGTCCTTTAAAACGAACTATCCCAAAAACATCCAAACAAATTCCTGAAAAAATAAAGTATTCAGCCTACCCCAAACATCACCCTCTTTATCAAAAATAAGGTGTTTTTTAAGCCCTCAAATCTTACTAAGTTCACCGCAATTAACTGCTTCGCGCGTTAGAAACTTCATGAAAAAAATCTTGCTTATACAGACCGGAGGTACGATTTCGATGCAATTTGAGCAATCGGGCACATCGTATATCGATTCGCAGGCATCCGAACACATTGTAAAGCAGGAACTTCCTGAATTGCGTCAACTAGCGGAAATTGACACTCTTTCGTTATTTCATGAGGATAGTTCAAATATTACTCCGCACCATTGGGTTAAATTAGCACAGACTATCGCCGAGCACTATGTGCGTTATGATGGCTTTGTTGTATTGCATGGAACTGACACCATGGCTTATACGGCATCAGCTCTTTCTTTTGCATTAAAAAACCTCACAAAACCGGTTATACTCACCGGAAGTCAGGTTCCGCTCGTTAGCGTACGCTCCGATGCCCGACGCAACCTCATTAATGCAGTTGAAGTAGCAACCTTACCGTTACATGAAGTGGCGGTTTGTTTTAACGACAAAGTATTTCGTGGAAATCGCTCAACAAAAATGAGTATTGGCGATTTTGATGCTTTTTCTTCACCCAATTATCCTGCTTTGGCAAAAATCGGGATTCATATCGAAACCAATTTTTCAATTGAGGCCCCAAAATCCGGATTTTATGCTGAACCTTTATTTGATACTCAAATAGGGTTAATCAAATTATTCCCTGGTTT
>CAZIQX010000122.1:1707-10453 GCA_964541325.1 uncultured Chitinophagales bacterium
TAAGAGCTCGACCTACAAAGGAATTGTTTTGGAAGCTTTTGGCGCCGGAAATATGCCCGTTAAAGGCGATTCCTCCATTTTACCAGTTTTAGACTATTGTACACAGCATCAGATTTCTGTTTTGATAACTTCACAAGCTGCTTATGACGCTGTAGATCTTCAAAAATATGAAAATGGACGTTTAGCTCTTGAACATGGCGCACTTTCTGCCGGAGATATGACCTGTGAAGCAGCCGTTACCAAGATGATGTACTTATTCGGAAAACATCAACAGTATCACCTTGTAAATCAACAATTAATGATTCCCATAGCGGGAGAAATGAGTTTGTAATATGTATTTCGTTTTTGACATTGAAACCATCCCAGATTTTGATTTTGTAAGCAAAGCCGTTTCTAAAGAAACTCAAACACGCGATGAACTTTTAGAATTAGCATCAGAAGAATTAGCGCGCAATAAATCTGGTTTTTTGCCACCTATGTATCATCAAATGGTTTCTTGGGTTGGTATTTGGATTGATGATTTAGGAAATCCGAAAAGCGAGCATCGCTGGAGCGGTGCTGACGAAAAAGCTGGCTTATTGGCATTAATTGATTGCCTGAGTATGTATAAGGATTTTCGACTGATTCATCACAATGGAAAAGGATTCGACATTCCTTTGGTGGTTTATCGGGCCATGAAACATCATTTGCAACTTCCCGCGCGTTTTAATACCCAAGATATACGCTATCGTTACAGTAAAGACAATGTGGATCTTGTGGATGAATTTTCAAACTACGGAGCTTCAAGCTTCCCAAAACTGAAACACTTAGGCTTACTGATTGGAGTTCCTTTCAAACAGACTGGCGAAGGAAACTTGGTTTTAGAGATGTACGAAAAGGGTGAATTAGCAAAAATTGAGCATTATTGCCTAGAAGATGTGATAGCTACCTATTTGATTTGGTTGCACTATAAATACACGGTTGGTGAGTTTAAAATCGATCACTATGAAAACTTGCGTGAACGTGCTACCAAAAAGTTATTACACGTTCAGGAAATGACGAACTAAAGGCACAAAAAAGCGTTTTTTCATCCGTTTTGTGAGAGATTTTGGGTATTTTCTGAAAGCTTTAAACACCCAAACCATTCGGGATTATGGAAAAGAAAATCAAAAAAGTGCTCGTGGCTAACCGTGGAGAAATTGCCATTCGAGTTATGAGAACCTGCCGTGAACTTGGTATTAAAACAGTTGCCGTTTATTCCGATGCTGACAAAGGGGTATTACACACCCTAAATGCCGACGAAGCCGTTCATATTGGTCCGGCCGCTTCAAAGGAGAGTTATCTTGTTATAGACAAAATCATTGCTGCTGCCAAACAAACCGGCGCTGATGCCATACACCCGGGTTATGGTTTTTTAAGCGAAAACGCCTCATTCTCTAAGCGATGCGAAGCTGAAGGTATCATTTTTATTGGCCCAAGTGCAGAATCCATAACCATGATGGGTGATAAAACTAAAGCGCGTGAATTGATGATTAAAAACGGAGTTCCGGTTCCTCCCGGCTTACAAACCGCACTACACGATATAGAAGAAGCCCGAACAATTGCTCATGAAATTGGCTATCCTGTTTTAGTTAAAGCAGCCGCAGGTGGTGGCGGTAAAGGAATGCGCATCATAGAAAAACCAGAAGAATTCGACTCAGGAATTCGAGCAGCCAAATCAGAAGCTTTAAATGCCTTTGGCGATGACCGAGTGTATGTTGAAAAATATCTTGAAGAACCGCATCATATTGAGTTTCAAGTAATTGGAGATACACATGGAAACGTGCTTCACATCTTCGACCGGGAATGCTCTATTCAACGTCGTCATCAAAAAGTTGTAGAGGAAGCGCCCTCAGCATATGTAGATGAAGACCTCAGAGCACGAATGGCAAAGACAGCTGTTTTAGCAGCTAAAGCTTGTAATTATGTGGGTGCAGGTACGATTGAATTTTTGGTGGATAAGCATAAGAATTTTTACTTCCTTGAAATGAACACGCGTCTTCAAGTGGAACATCCGGTTACTGAATTCATTTCAGGATTAGATTTGGTTGCGCTTCAAATTTTAGTTGCAGAAGGCAAACCCCTACCACTCAAACAAGAAGAAGTTCAGCGTAGAGGTCACTCTATAGAATGTCGTATTTCCGCTGAAGATCCATTTGAAAACTTCATGCCTAGCACCGGAACATTACGTCGTTATCGTTTACCAAGTGGCCCGGGCGTTCGAGTTGATTCGGGAGTGACAGAAGGCAATACGGTTAGCATTAATTACGACCCGATGTTGGCTAAACTCATTGTGTATGCTGAAACTCGAGACGCTGCAATTGCTCGTATGATTCGTGCTTTGGAAGAATATCAAATTAGTGGTATTCAAACAACGATTCCCTTTTGTAAGTATGTGATGGAACATCCTGTTTTTCAGTCAGGTGTTTATGATACGCACTTTGTAAAAGACCACTTTAGCGTTGAAAAAATGGCTAAAGCTCCCCTTCCGGAAGATATCACCTTATCACTTGCTACCTTAGTTCGTGCCTTTGCCGATAAATCATCAGCAGGTGTGAAACAGGAGTTAGAATTGGTATCAGGCGAAACAAGTAACGGTTCCTGGTGGAGTAAACGCCGAGGCTAAATCATTAATTAGCCTATATTTACTTTTTAAAAGGAAAGCTCCGATTGTCCTTTTTTTATTACATAAAATGCACGTTCCACACGCTTCAAACTGTAATTCTGACTTTTTACTAAACACTAACATTTCGGCTGTTTCGGTCACTTCAATAGTATTCTCCGCATAAACTTTCATCATTCAACGTGTAAGTCCATTATCCTATATCTCCATAACTCTCGAATTCATTCAAGTTGATTAGCACCAAAAATCAATACTCTCAGTGATTAAAACCATGAAACGATTTGCAATGCCACTTTTATCTAACGCTCTAACCAAATCACATTATCTTTGAGCAATTTCTTCATATAGATTTGATTTTATGATTTCCGTTGAGCCCTTTCAAAGTTGGATTGAAAAAGTACTACTCGGCTGGGGAGTAACGTCAACCTATGTACCAGGTTTGCGCTTGCTTATACTCATTCTTACGCTTGTACTGTTATCTGCTCTTTTCTTCTTCATCACTAAGAAGTATGTCATTCAAGCTGTTTATAAAATTTTCAAAAAAACATCGATGCATTGGGATGATGTTTTAGCAGATGAACGAGTTTTTGACCGCACCGCGCATGTTGTCCCAGCCATTTTTCTACGCTTATTCTCTCCTATTCTCTTTAAAGATTTTCCAGGTTTAGTCACCTTGGTGAATAAACTCACAGATATCTACATCATAGTAGTGGCCGTTTTAATTGTGGTCTCTATCCTTAAAGTAATCGAAGTATCAATCGAAAAACACAAAGTTTTTGAGGATAAACCAGTTGCCGGATACTTTCAACTCATTCGTATCTTGTTGTACTTGGCGGCATCCATCCTGGTCTTTTCCATCCTTTTAGGAAAATCTCCACTTTACTTTTTAAGTGCCTTTGGTGCCCTATCTGCTATTCTTTTATTGGTTTTTAAAGACACCATTTTGGGATTCGTTGCATCCGTTCAGATTTCTGCCAATGACATGGTTCGTGTGGGCGATTGGATTGAAATGCCTAAGTTTAACGCAGATGGCGACGTGATAGCAATCAATCTAAATACGGTTAAAATTAGAAATTGGGATAAAACCGTTACTACTGTACCAACATACTATTTCATTAGCGATAGTTTTAAAAATTGGCGGGGTATGCAGGAAAGTGGTGGCCGACGGATTAAACGCCATCTGTACATTAACATTAAAACGATCAAATTTGTGAATCCTGAAATGCGCGAACGTTTTAAAAAATATCAGTTAATAACAGAATACATTCAAAAACGGCAACAAGAAATTGAACAGTACAACTTCGAAAATAAAGTTGATACATCAGAGTTGATTAATGGACGTCGTATGACCAATATTGGAGTTTTTCGCAAGTATATTGAACTTTATTTACGCTCCAATAAGCGAATCAATCAAAACATGACTCTTTTGGTAAGGCAGCTTCCCATTGAAGACCGCGGTGTTCCCATAGAAATCTATTGTTTTACAGCAACAACAGCTTGGGCTGATTATGAAGAAATACAATCCGATATTTTTGATCATTTGTTGTCAGCTGCTACTTATTTTGATTTGGAAATATTTCAGAGCCCGGGCGGTAGTGATATTCGCTTTATAGCATCTCAGCTGCATACGCTGATTCCGGTTTCTCAAACATCTTAAGCTTTTCCTATGCTACAACGTATAAATCCCTTAATATAGGTTTACCATTCACTTTCATTTTCTTCTTCAACCATGAAACGTACATTAGTTACCATATATCTGTGGGTTTTTATCTTTTTTAATTTCGTTACCATTTTCTGTTTAGTTGTTCTAACAAGTTTACTCACTTATCCTTTTGATAAAACAAGATTTATACCTACAAAAATCATGCTTAAAGTGGGTAGCCTCATAATTCGGGTATGGCCGGGATGGAAAATTAAAATTTTTGGAAAAGCCGATTACGACGGTAAAGAAGCGCGTGTTTTTATCTCCAATCATCAAAGTTTTTTAGATATGCCCTTACACGCTTTGTTGCCGTATCACTTTAAATGGGTGTCAAAAGTTGAATTATTCTCTATTCCCATCATGGGGTGGTTCATGAAACTTACCGGACAGCTAAGCATCATACGTGGTCAATCTTCAGCCGACGATTTATTAAGACAGGCTATGCCATTACTCAAAAATGGCGTTTCGATTTGTATTTTTCCGGAAGGAACCCGAACAAGAAATAAAGAGTTGCTGCCCTTTAAAAAAGGCGCTTTTATATTGGCTTCCAGAGCTGGAGTAAAAATTCAGCCTTTAGTGCTTGATGGAACCTTTGATTTAAATCAACCCGATGATTGGCGATTTTTAGATCATGGTGAAATTCAGTTGCATATTTTAAACCCCATCGACCCTAAAGATTTTGTGAGTGTCGATGAACTTACGACTTACGCGCATCAGTTATATGAGGAAAAATTAGCGGAAATCCGCTCCAAGAGTTTCCACGAAGCCATCGCTGTAAAATAAATTTTATGGATTTTACCTGCTTTGAAGAAATCCATCCTATTCAAAAATTGTTTGAACAGGATATCATTTTTGTTAGATGCTTATGAATAAACAGAACAAATGGGTTCGTGTATTAGCTGTTGAGTTGTTAAAGTGTATGTTAATGCACTAATTACATAGTCTATCTGTTTTATCATCAAATAAAATCAGTTTTCATAAGGATTTTGTTGAACTTTGTGCTTCAATTGAACAGCAAAAGCAAAAATATGGAACACATTAAATTAGGCCTTAAAGAAAACTGGCAGCAATTCACCATTTTAGTGATTGTTAATGCTTTTGTTGGCGGGATGATTGGCATGGAACGTACAATTTTTCCTCAGTTTGCGGAAAGTGAATTTGGCGTTGCATCCAAGACAGCGATTTTATCGTTTATCACCGCGTTTGGAATCAGTAAAGCTGCTGCGAATTACTACACCGGAAAACTTGCCAATGCATTGGGGCGCAGAAACTTATTACTAATTGGTTGGCTCATCGCATTACCTATTCCTTTCATGCTCATGTTTGCTCCAAATTGGTTTTGGGTAATTTTTGCTAACGTATTGCTAGGCATTAGTCAAGGTTTGACATGGAGCAGTACCGTAGTTATGAAAATAGACCTTGTAGGTGAAAAAGATCGCGGTTTTGCTATGGGTCTTAACGAGTTTGCCGGTTATTTTGCGGTGGGGTCCGTAGCTTTTTTAACCGGATTTGTTGCCAATGCGTATGGCATCACGCCTTATCCATTTTACATCGGAATTATCCTTTCTGTATTAGGTTTGCTCACAACTTGGTTTCTTGTGAAAGACACTCAACTACATGTTAAAAAAGAAAGTACAACCGATACTTCTGAACAATTGGATCATGTTTTTTTGCAAACCACCTTTAAGCACAAAACATTGAGTTCGGTTACTCAAGCAGGACTTATCAACAATTTAAATGATGGCATGATTTGGGGTTTACTCCCTATTGTATTGCTCAATCTCAGCTTTAATACCGAGCAAATGGGAATGCTAACGGCTGTTTACCCTACTGTTTGGGGATTAGGACAGCTATTTACCGGTAAAATGTCGGATATCTACTCTAAAAAGCGCATGTTATTTTGGGGAATGTTCATGCAAGGTTTAGCCATTCTACTGTTGCCTTATGCGCCTCATTTTTGGCAAATTACCAGTATTTCAGTGATTTTAGGCCTGGGAACGGCTTTGGTTTATCCCACTTTTTTATCCACCATTGCAGCTGCAACGAGTCCTAAACAACGAGCAGAATCAATCGGTACATTTCGTTTGTGGCGCGATTTGGGTTACGCTTTCGGAGCTATCATTTCGGGAATCACCGCTGATTTATTTGGGGTCGATATGGCAATTTTAGTGATTGGTGGACTTACTGTTTTCTCTGCTTTGGTGATTCAAATTCGAATGCCAAAGAGTATTTAAGTTTTACAGTAAGCAACGAAAGACGAACTATTTAATTAAACTGTAACAACAGCTTTTTAACCTTTATAATGATGCGTAAGGTACAATATTCACTCCTGTTCTCTTTATTATTCATCGAAGCCTTGAGTTTTGCACAAACACAACAGAACCCTGTTTTTATAATTGGGGAAATGCGAAACGTTATGCAAAAAGGTGAATTACAGGGGCGCATTCACTTGGATACTATTTCAAACAAAAACAACCTTTTTGGTTTGGGTCCTATTGAATACCTTCGTGGTGAAATCATGATTTGGAATGGAACAAGTTTTATTTCTAGAGTCGAATCTGATTCATCCATGAATGTTACTTCTACTTTTGATATAAAAGCGCTTTTTTAGGATATAGCCGAGTACAAACTTGGCAACAGACTAGCTTTCCCGATAGCGTTAGAACGCTTAAACAGCTTGAGCATTTTTTACATGAAAATCACAGCCAAGAGAAACCCTTCTTTTTTCGTCTTGAAGGCATAATTGATAGCGCAACCATTCACGTTGTACATCTACCAGTGGGCTCAACAGTTTCTAAACTCAAAAATGCCCACATCGGTCAAGTTGATTATAACTTGTATGAAAAATCGATACTTATTTTGGGATTTTACTCGGAGCATCATAAAGCGATATAAACGCATCATGACGCCAACCTTCATATTCACTTGCTCACTTCAGACCAAAAGTTTATGGGACATATGGATAAATTGTGCCTCAAAACTGGTTCTGTTAGTTTTTTCTTACCAAAGGATTAAAAAAAAAGCCGACTTGTTTAACAAAATCGGCTTTTTTAATGCGGAGAGAGAGGGATTCGAACCCTCGGTACCCTTTTGGGGCACACACGCTTTCCAGGCGAGCCCGTTCGACCGCTCCGGCATCTCTCCGGGTCGAATTAAAGGGACGCAAATATAAACGGAAAAGCATCAGATTACAAGAACGATTTAAGGATAATGAAATCCAACATCAAATTGTAATAAACTCCCTTAAACTCGATTCTGCAATGTTGACCAATTCATCAAAACGGTCTTTTGGCGTTTTTGCAAAAATAAATCCAAATAGAGGATACTGTGAGTAATCTACGTTTCGAAGCTCTAACACCTTTGAAAAATGAGTTATTAGTTTTTCATAATCAAATGTTTGGATTTGCTTACCAGTTGAACCTGTAGAGTTATTTAAAACGATAATACTGTAAAAACTATCATTCATCTTCTCCAAAATTGCATCCCAATCCGGCTTTTTAGACAATAGATAATATTCATAAGGATTAAAACCAAAGGCATATTCGGTGATATCTGCGGTTGTGCACCAACCACCAAACCGGAAGGGATTAGCTTCAATAGGCACTAATTTTCCCTCTTCACTGATTCGAACTTCTATGTGTATCGGAAAATTTTTGAGTTTGGCACGTCTTCCTATGTGAGTTAAAAAAGTGATAAAATGCACTCGATGTTGTTCCAAAATTTCTTTCGAGGTAAAATACACTCGGTCACTCACATCGTTTTCATGTGCAAAATGGTGCTGATACGCATTCAGTAAAACCGGCTCACCTACAGCATCAAAATAAGCGTCAAAGGCAAATTCATTACCCGATATGTATTCCTCAATGATGAAGGTCTGTGCATCAAAAACTTCTTGAGGATAAATACCTTGTGAACGCTCTAATTCTTGATAAATCTGTGAAATCGTTTCTTTCCACTGTGAAGCCTCGTCCACTTTATACACGCCCATACTGAAAAAGCCAACGGAAGGTTTTATGATAAACGGCAAAGGAAAAGACGAAATGTCGAGCAAATCCAATTCGCTTAATGCTACTTGTTTAAAAAAGAAATCAGGATATAACTGTTGAATGAGTTCCCGAAATTTCACCTTGTTTTTAAACGTTGCTATGGTTTCAGGCAAATTAGTGAACGACAGTTTTTCAGCAATCCAACCTATCGCATTTTCCGTATTTGAGTAGATGCTTACCTTTTCGTAGTGTTGAACTTGTCGAATAAATTCATCTTCTTGAACCAGAAAAGGTATTAGCTCCGCATAACGATGTGAAAATGAGTTTTTTAAAACGGGAAAATTATTTTGTTTGATAGTTTGAATTAAATAATCGGAAATGTAAGGGGCTTCGAGAATAATCATGTTGTTTAAAATT
>CAZIQX010000123.1:0-10327 GCA_964541325.1 uncultured Chitinophagales bacterium
ATTTTGAAATGACTACCATCTTACTTTTGATTTGATGTAGCTAATGAGTGTACTTTCCGCAATCCGCAATCCGCAATCCGCAATCCGCCTTAAATATCTGCTTTTTTGTTATGCATTATAGGCATCATACACATTCCATAACCAAACTATAGCAGGAATGATAACGGTCCACCACAAGAAGAATGAGACTAATCCGCCAATAACCCAAATCATGAATCCTTTTAAAAAGTGACCTTTAATAATTTGTCCTAAACCCGGGATGAAGATTGAAACTAAAGCGGGTATTCCATGTTTTTCCGTATTCATAATAGCATTCCTATTTGTTTGAATAATTCGGATACTTTTCGAAATAAATTACGTTTGGTTACATACAATTTTGAATAATTGATTCAAAAAAAAGACTTACTCAAATGATTTCTCCGCAAATAGTACATGAGAATTTTAAAACAATCATCGAGCACAAGTTGGCAACCGAACAAACACTTTTTTTAAAAAGTATGGGTTTCCGAATGTAACTTGTGTGATGTTGGATTTTCATTTGAGTAAGCCCAACGCTTATGCAGTTATAATCCTAGAGATTACTTAGACCATGTGTTATTACTCACGTCCACATCTGGAAATAAACCTTGTGGGTCAATTTCAACTTTAGTTATTGTTTTTCCACTAGGAATAGTTGTTAAAACAACACGGCTTCCTTTCAACCAAACACTTTCACTAATTCTTTTTTCTTCGGTTGAACCATCCTCGAACGTAATGCTTAATAATACAGGCATCACAGCATCACCTTTGTCTTCAATCGTAATTACAGTTCCTTCTTTTGTGGTTAATACAGATTTGATAGATTGGTCAAGTTTCCAAGTTTCGAAATAAAAACTTCTCCAAAACCAACCCAGCTGTTTACCACTAACATCTTCAAAAGTAGCAAACATATCCCAAGGGTAAGGGTGTTTGTATTTCCAACGATTTAGGTATTCATGATAAGCTTTCATAAATACTTCTTCCCCCAATAATCCGCGTAAGGTGCGTAGCAACGTTGAAGGCTTTGAATAACTTGCTGTGCCATATTCTAGCCCATTATAATGATAATCAGACCAACGCATAATTTCGCCTTCCATATTCATACGTGCTACGTAAAGGTATCCTTGTTTATCACCCATATCAGAATTCGGATCGTCGAAGTATTCCCGTGCTGCTTGATTTTCATTAAAACTCGTGGTTCCCTCATCCATCCAAGCGTATCGGCGTTCATTATTGTTAACCATCATCGGAACCCACATGTGAGCTAATTCATGAGCAATTACACTATATAATCCACGGTCAGTTGAGCGCGAATAATCGCCAATGATTGTCATCATGGGAAATTCCATTCCCCCACCTATGATGCCTGCACCTTCAACTGAAGTCATGTGTGGCCAAGGATATTTAATAGTTGTGTAACGTGATAAAAACTCAATGCTATGGCGCGCATAATCCCACGCTTTAGCCCAACGAAAGGCATCAGGACGCCAAACTACATTGATATCAGAATAGTCGTCGATTCCATCACCGTTGAGATCGCCCACATTAGCACGAGTAGCATCCCAATTCGATTCTTTTGTGATAGAAAACGCCACATCTCTCACTTTTTCAGATTTAAAGGTCCATTTCATCCAATCTTTTTCAGAACCTTTAGTCACAGCGGCGCCAAAATCATCTTTGGTAACAACATGAACTACTGTATCACTGGAGTGACCCTTAAGCATACGCTCGTACACCGGTTCAGCTAAAACGTCTTGGGCATTAATCAACTCTCCGGTTCCTAAAACGAGCCAATCACCGGGAGCTTCAATGTTTACCGTGTAATCTGCGAAATCGGCATAAAATTCAGCAGTACCTTGAAATTGATCTAAATGCCAACCGATAACATCATCATAAACAGCAATTTGAGGATAAAAATACCCCAAATAGTATAAATTGTCTTTTGAACGTCCCATGCGTCCGGAAGCGCCCTCTTTAGGGACAATGAAATTCCAATCAAAATCAAGGCTAACGGAAGAACCCGGAGCAACAGGTGAGTCGGTAATGATAATCATGGTGGTCCCATTTATACGATAACGGGCCCCTTGTCGCAAGGTATCTGTAAGTGATTTCCCATTTAAGCGAACAGCAGTAATCGGCATTCCTCCTGTAACCTCAGCTGCTTCATTGCGCACAACGCCTTCTTTATGGAAATTTAAGTTCAGATTGACTCCAATTGCACGCAAAGAGTCAGGCGAGTTATTTGTGTAAACTACGGTTTGTGAGGCCTCAACTTTATGTTCTTCTGGGAAAAGTTTGAGATTCATGGTATAGGAGGCTTCATTTATCCAATACGAATCACCGGGTGTGCCATTTTCAGTGCGTGTGCCATCTTTAATAGCATTCAAATAATTTTGAGGAACATCAATAGGATTAGGAATAGGACGGGAAATTTGTTGTTCAACCGTTGTAGCTAATTGACTCGGATTTTGATTGGCACAAGCGGCAACAATCAAGCCCAACGACACAAAACGTAAGGTTTGTTTTAACACGTGTTTAGTAGTTAGTTAGATTTTGGTTTGAAAGGGATTGAATCTATCCCAAGACGTTCATCAAAACAAGACAGACTATCACAAATCGTTGTGAATCAGGGTGTTTTTCTGTAAAAATAGGTTAAATCGTAACCAAGGTTGGATAACCTTTTTTCTTGAGATTCAAAAAAAGCACGAATTTCTTCTGTTGGTACGGCTTTACTAATGCCATGATTAATATTCAAGCGTTTTTCCAGATATAAGGTGTCCGTGTACATTTGTCCCTCTTCAAAATAGGCTTCCTGATTTTTATTGGGAACAATAACAAACTCATGTTCTGATGAAGCGGCACTTGCAATTCCAACCCATTCAAAATTAGGTACATCTCCTCGTAAAGCTACAATAAGCCCACCACTAAAGCCCTTATTCATATAGGCATTGGTTAAAAAGCTACCTTTTCCATCTGCATTTGGATCACTAACAATTCCAGTGCTCATCATTCGATTGTTGATTGGAAATCCAAACATAAATATCGGGCTTCCCCATTGCAGCTTTTTTGAATCCCCAAGCGGATAATCTAGGGTTTTAACGTAGCGTGGGTCGGTTTTTCCACGAATGGATTGAATGAGGGCAACGTCCGCTTTTTCAGCTTTGGCAATAACCTGAAAATTGTTCACGGTTGGTGCATCAAATGCGTAATATTCAACACGTTCAAGAATGGTTACACTTCGCAAATAGGTGTCTTGTGGCAATCCTTTTTTTTTACGATAGCTGTAAATCGTGTCGGGTGCTTCAACTACATGGGCACATGTTACCAATAAAACCCCATCATCGTTAACCTGAAGAGGAATAGCCGTTCCAATTTTGGAGAAATTGAATACGTGTTTATCTCGGGAAAGCTTTTGAGCCCGTTGAAATGCTAATGTTTTAGGGGTGATGCGTTGGTCGTTATCGAAATAATAGGATGTATAAAAAAGAGTAACTTGTATGCGTTTTATAAGCTCTGAAAACTCTTTAAAGTAAGGCGCAGGGTTATTCTGCGGATAAAGTACATCGTATAATTCCGGCTGTTTGGGAACAGGAAGAAGGCTGTCGGCCGGAGTTGGTTCGCGCTGTTCGACTTTCGAAGAAGTTTTACATCCTGAAAATACTATCAAACCAAAAAATAGTAGCAGCGCTGTTTTTATCATGATTAGGTAGCCAAAAACGAAGAAATATGTTCCTGTAATTGACGCAAATCAACAGGTTTTAGCAATCCAACGTTCGCCCCAAATTCTTTGGCAATTTCAAGTGAATTTAAACCGCCTATGTATGGCATACCGGTAATAGCAATTATGGGAACTTGAGTATCCAATTTTCTGAGGTCAAGAATGGTTTTAAAACCTTCCTCTTCCGGCATAATGATGTCAGTAATCACCAAATCCGGACGGTGCTTTTTAAATTGATCATACCCAACTTTGCCATTTTCGGCCTCTATAATGTGATATTTTGCCCCAAATTTGATTCGAATTAAGCTTCGAACGCTATCGTCGTCGTCGATAATTAAAATGCTGTTCATCTTTATCCTGTTTTGTATTGCATTAAATTAAGTTATTACGTACAGTTAAAAAAGTTCTATCTGCACGAATCAACCTGAAATAAAAATTATGGCAACCAAACCTGAAACCGCTCGCGAAATGATTGAACAATTGCCGTTACGCCACAAAAAAGGCGTTTTACCGCAATGGACATCTACCATTCATTTAATTTTAAAAGGTGATGGAGGTGGAGAATTCACCGTTCATGTTCATCAGGATTCAGTTCGGGTAAGTGAAGGATTAGCCGGAGCACCCAATTTAGTATTAAAAGGGGATGCAAAAACGTACGAAGGAATAGAATTCGGCACTACCAATCCTCAAATGGCGTTTATGTTTGGAAAGATTAGTGTGAGCAACCTCTCGGAAATCGGGAATTTAAACAAAGCCTTTTTTCGCGTACACGAAATGGGTTGATTTCGGTTTTAATTGGGGGAGAATCCCTGTATTTTTGCGCTCAACAAAATTCTAAACCCGAAAGAAACCGTTCATGAACTTTCTTCTATTGATGGGCGACCCAAATCAGGCAGGCGGCATGTCGAGCTTGGTATTTATGGGTGCTATTTTCCTTGTTTTTTATCTGTTTATCATTCGTCCTCAAACTAAAAAACAAAAAGAATTGCAGGCTAAAATTGCCGGTGTGAAAAAAGGGGATAAAGTAGTAACCACAGGTGGAATGCTTGCTACTGTAACTCAAATTGATGAAGACTCTTTTCTCGCTGAAATCGACTCCAATGTAAAAGCTCGTTTCTTAAAATCAGCTATCGTTGAAGTGAACCCCAATAAAGAAGCTAAAAAATAAGCCATGAGCGAATCACATATCGTTTTCGATACCATAGAATCAGCCATTGAGGCGATTAAACGCGGTGAAATGATTATCGTTGTTGATGATGAAGACCGCGAAAATGAAGGCGATTTTGTGATGGCCGCTGAATTAGTTACGAGTGATGCCGTGAATAAAATGGCAACACTCGGCAGGGGCTTAATTTGCGCTCCAATAACGCGTCAACGGGCATTCGAGCTCAATTTAGACCGCATGGTTCAGGAAAATACCGAATCCATGGAAACCGCATTTACTGTTTCTATTGATTTGCGTGAAGGAACCACAACCGGTATTTCGGCATCTGATCGGGCTAAAACCATTAAAGCCATGATAGATCCGAAAACCAAACCTTATGATTTTCGCCGCCCGGGACATATTTTCCCACTTATAGCTGCAGAAGGTGGTGTTCTCCGAAGAGCGGGCCACACCGAAGCAAGCGTTGATTTAGCACGATTAGCCGGACTCCAACCCGCCGGTGTTATTTGCGAAATTATGAATGATGATGGTACAATGGCTCGTGTACCCGATCTCATCAAAGTGGCAAAAAAATTGGACTTAAAATTCGTAACCATCAAAGACTTGATTGCTTACCGAATGGAGCATGAAAGTTTGGTTCGTGATTTAATTAGTGTGAATTTGCCAACGATTTATGGCGATTTTCAACTTCACGCTTTTGAAGAACGTCTCAGTGGTGGGACTCATCTTGCCATGACCAAAGGTGATTGGACAGAAGAAGAACCTGTTTTGGTTCGTGTGCATTCATCCTGTATTACCGGTGATATTTTTGGATCAAAACGTTGTGATTGCGGCCAACAATTACATGCCGCTTTAGAAGCAGTTGAGAAAGCCGGCAAAGGTGTAGTTTTATACATGAATCAGGAAGGCCGTGGCATTGGTCTGATCAACAAATTAAAAGCTTATCAGCTTCAAGAACAAGGTTTAGATACCGTTGAAGCCAATGTGGCTTTAGGTTTTAAACCTGATCACCGCGATTATGGGGTGGGGGCTCAAATTTTACGTTCGTTGCATGTGAAAAAAATGCTCCTGTTAACCAATAATCCGACAAAACGTGTGGGCTTACAAGGCTACGGACTCGAAATTGTTGAACGTGTACCTATTGAATTTGATCCCTATCCAGAAAATGAGCGTTATTTACACACCAAACGCGATAAAATGGGGCATGAACTTACCGGACTTGATGCTCACAGTTCCCATATTTTAAGTTCGATAATTCGGGAAGAATAACACAAAAAAGGGGCTTGTTATGAAGGATTCAATCAATAAAGTGTGGTATTTCGAACAATTCGATTTGTTAAAAGAAGTTCCAGAACCATTGATGGAAAGAATCAATGATGACAGCTCCATCCATACCAATTACAAAAAAGAAGCAATCTATTTACAAGGAGACCCTTCGGATTACATTTACTTTTTAAAGCGTGGTCGGGTTAAGATTTCAAAAAGTACCGATGATGGAAAAGAAACCACCTTGTATGTAGTAAATCCCGGTGAAATTTTTGGAGAGTTATCATTAGTTGATGCAGGTGAGCGTACACATCGTGCCGAGGCATTGGATGATGATGTTTTGGTGTGCAGTTTTAATAAACGCAAATTTTTAGAAATTATCGCCTCGCACCCTGAGTTAGCACGGCAAGTGTATAAACGAATGGGTGAACGCATGCAACTCATCGAAAAAAAGCTTTCTGATTTGATATTTATGACCTCAGAAGACAGGATTCTGAGTTTCTTACTTGAGGCAGGCGAGCCACATTTGAAAAAATCAGTTGATGAAGCTTACATAAAACCATTTTTTACCCACGAAGAAATAGCTCACTTAACGGCCACATCGCGCCAAACGGTTACAACGGTTTTGAACGAGCTCAAAAAAGAAGAAATCATTCATTTTGGGCGAAATAAGATGTACATCAAACAATACAGCGCCCTCAAAAATAAGCTCGAAAAAAAATAGAGCGCTTTAATTGGCTTCATATTTGTGTATCGCATTAAAAAGAGTACATTCACTCCGGTTTAATGGTTATACACAGTGAGGTTTATTGGATGATCCATTTATTTCCGAATAGAAAATTATCTCTGTTTTTATTGATTTTAGGACTGATTTTTACGTTCTCGTCAGTTGTTAGTGCTCAGCCTAAAAACATAAAACAGGCAATCGATGAATTAGAATCATCGGAACAAGGGTTTTTTAAAGCGTTTGGAAAAGCCAACACGTTAGATGAAGCGCGTCAACAAGCAAGGCGTGAGATTGAAACCCAAATTTTAGCTGCGTTTCGGGTTCCTGAGCCAATTTTTTCAAATTTGAATGATGAAGTTGAACAACAACAAGTTCGCTTACGTTTATTGCAATTACCCATGAATGCCAAAGAGTTAACATGGGGGAAAAAAGGACGCGAGGAAGTTTATCTGTTTGTAAGTAATTACGAAGCCAAAAATTATGCAGTTCAACGAGCTACTATTTCGTTACGAAATACGCAAATCTATCAATTTGGGGAGGCGTTTTCAGCAAAACAAGAGGATGCAATTGCCATTTCGCGTGGAAATCTAATCACTCAATTTTCGGCTAAAATCACGGCTGAAACGAATCTTACCACATCAGAAAGAACTGTTTCTGTGGATCAGTCAGGAACGTTAGTAAGCACCACAAGTGACTTAAAAACAACTGAAAACAACGGTACGTTTGATGAAAAATTTACTGTTTCCAATAAAGTAACCGACTTTAATGAAAAGGCATCCGGAACTGTTTTTGAAGAAGAATTTGTAGCAAAAAACAGAGTTTTCTCCCAAATGACCCTTCAAGGTCTGCAAACAATTACGATGAATTTAGGTGATGAATGGTATGCATTTGCCTATATCACTCTGGAAGACAAGGCCAAAAGTTTTGAAGCCGTTAAGAGTAAAATTCTAGCCGCTGCAGGAGAAGCCGATCGTTCGTTTTCTGATGGAAACTTGGTTTCGGGTTTAAAAGGTTGGTACAAAACCTACATCTTAACCGATACCTATTATGAAGCAATTCCTTATCAGTTTTTGGATGGAACTCAAACAGAAAATTTGCAGGAAAGCATGCGTTCACGAATTGATGCGTTTTTGAAAGATCAGGTTCAGGTTTTAGCGCGTCCGGCTTATCAGATTGATGAAAAAGATATTGTGGCTCCGTTTCAGTTAGTGTATCAGGAAAAACCCTTGGATGGACTTTTATATCAGTTCAAGTTTAAGTCTTACAATTTTACTGAAGTGCTTCGAAATGGTCGTGGACGCCTGAATTTACCCGGTTATTTACCCGAATATCCTGCCGAATCGTTTACGATTAATTTGTTTATCGATATCACCGACGATTTAAAAACGGATCCTACCATAAAAGAATTAGAAGATGTAAAGCGTCTTTCTGTTTCAAAGAGTATTCAGGTCGATTTCCGAAATATCTTTAAATACAGCGTTGAAGCCACTTTTTACGGTAAACGCGTTGATTTCAAATTGGCGAATATTAATCCAAATTTAGTGAGAGAAGTACGTTGGGAATTAGGTGATGGTGAAGAACGCTACACATCGGAACCCTCATTAAGCTATACCTACGACGACCTGAATCGCTACGAACTTAAGATTGAGTTAAATACAGAACCAAGCTTGGGAATCACACGGTATGTGGATATGCAAGAAAAACGCATCCGAGTGAATGAAGCCGCACGTGAACCGATTGCAGTAATCCAACAGATTACGCCGCAAGAAGAATCGACATCGGCAATCGCCAACATGTCGGCATTAGCCAACAGCTCAAGACCACAAAAAGTAGAGGTGAATCCGGCTTACAAAGAAATTTCAGAAGTACAAACAACCCGTGGTTTACTTACACTTTTATCCAGTAAAAAAGAAAAAGGAGAGCTTATTTTTGGCAAACAAGCTGATATTTTGGATTCTGAAGGGGCATTGATTTTAGTAGCCGATCAGGAAAACGTATTTGAACGATTGGTTTTTTCACAAAACCGATTTTATAAAGTGGATACAGGCACGGAAGTTGTATCACTCACAGAAAGCTATCGAGGTAAGTACCTGATCTGGGTAAAAAAGAATTGATTTCCCGTTTATGAAGCGTTTTATTAACCTGTTGTTTTTATTAGGATGTGTTGCGATTCAAGTGCAAGCGCAAATACAACCCAAATTGATTATCGCTAAAGGTGTGGATGCTGATTTGGATAAACTGATTGAGCAACATGCAACCGTAGTTTTACGAGCAATTAATAACGCAAAAGAAGCTGTTTTAGAACTACCTACTGAAATTCGATCGGGTGATGGTCAGTATGGTTATACTGAATTGCAGGAATTGGTTAAAAACACCAAACTAACAGTTACGGATGAAGTGATAGAGACCGATTTATTGGTTCAAAAAGATCAAATTTTTGAACTTCGTGGAATTCCAGTACTTATTGATGCAACGCTAAACCAAGGTAGAACTGACAATGACCGTGAATTGGTGCTTTTGTTCAATAATTCCGGCCAACTTCTCTCTGTTCGGTTTGCCTTAGAAAAGACTCGCTATCAAAAAATGTTACGATACAGTGTTGATGTGGAAGATGCCTTGCGCAGAAAGCAAATCCTATCGTATGTGGAACAGTTTCGAACCGCTTACAATCGTAAAGACTTAGAGTATATTGAAACTCAATTCAGCGATAAAGCATTGATTATCAGTGGGGTACGCATTCAAAAACAGGAAACCGATGCAGCTAAACCAAAAGTGGATGAAGTTGGGGGCGAATCGAACTATAAATACCTCACTCAAACCAAAACGGAATACATTGAGCGCTTGCGAAACCTATTTCAAGTGAACTCATTCATTGATGTAAAATTTGATGGTGTCCGAATTTCGCGTCACCCTGATTATCCCGAAGTATATGGGGTAAATTTATTTCAGGTATGGAACTCACAGCGTTACAGCGATGAAGGATATCTCTTTTTAATGATTGATTACGAGGATGAAAATCGTCCTTTGATTTATGTTCGCGCTTGGCACGAAAAACCTATCGTGGTAAAAGGTGAAAATAAAGTCATTGACATGAGTATGTTCGATTTGATTAAGTAGCAAGGATACGTATGAAATTGGGGTATTGGATAGGATTATGGGGATTTTTACTTCTGTCGGTTTTGCCGACAACAGCACAGATTTCCGTGTTTTCTGATGCCTATTCCAAATGGCGAGCATCCACTTTATTGGATAAGAATTCAGCATTTATCCCCACTATTGTACCGGGTTCAGAAGTAGTAAAAGCCTTGCATCATCAAAAGAAATATGTGCTACACAAGCGAATAAGCGGAGAGGTGTATGCGGTAGAATGGTTATTTGAAGCTGAAAACGCACAATTAAACTCCGATAGAAGCGTAGAAAAACAATTGGCAGG
>CAZIQX010000124.1:0-3578 GCA_964541325.1 uncultured Chitinophagales bacterium
CTTTGTGCATCATCTCCAACGGCCACCACATTTTGGTGAACCGATGCAAATAATCGTATTAATCGTACTTGAAGTTTGTTCACATCCTGATATTCATCCACTAAGACTGCTTCATTTTGTAAGGCAACCTTAATTCTCACATCTTCGTGATTTTCAAGTAACTCTTTGGTTAACTGCAATAAATCATCAAAATCGAGCAGATTATTTAATTCTTTGTAAGCCAAAAACGATTTATGAAGCGAAACCAAGTCCTCGTGGAAATGCATGAACTGTGAATATAGTTCACTCAAGGCTTCCAAAAGAGTCATTTCTCGGTTTGTCATGGCTGAAAACAAGCCATATAAGGTGGATTTTTCGGGGAAACGCTGACCTTTATGCTTTTCTTTAAAAGGAAGACGAACGTGTTGTAAAACTTCTTGCGTATCCGATGCATCTAAAATGGTAAAGTTCGAGTTTAAATGAAGCTTTTCGGCATGTTCACGCAAAATATGCGCACAATAGTGATGAAAAGTACCTCCTCGTACTCGTTTACATCGATCATCAAGTAATGCCCCTGCACGATCGAGCATTTCTCTTGCAGCTCTGCGTGTAAACGTAAGCAATAAGATGCGATTAGGATGAAGTCCGTCTTCTATAAGTCGGGCGACCCTGTAGATAAGCGTTCTTGTCTTTCCGGTTCCTGCACCAGCAATAATTAAATGTGCCCCTTTTCCAGCCATAACAGCTTTATATTGGGCTTCGTTTAATTCTTTTAGATAATCAATTTTATAATTTGCAGGCTTTTGAGACCCGGAATCAGCATTTAGCACAAATGTTTTCATAGCCTGAAAATATGTGCAATCTATGTAAGATAAAAATAGCGATTACAATTGAACTTGATAGAATTCAAGCAGCTGTTTTTTTAACTGTTCTTTAGAAAAGGTTGAATTTAAAATAGTTGTTAGATTTGATAATCTATTTTGATATATAGCCTGAGATTCTGAATGGATTTCTTGGAATGTTTGTATCCATTTATCCTTCTGTAAATCTATACTTTTTATGAATAATTTCGCTTCATTTGAATTAAACCAATCGGCGATTTCTACCTGATTAGAAACCAGGCACGGAGTGTTGAAACTCAAGGCCTCTAAAACTGATATTCCAAAGTTTTCGTGTAATGAGGGCAAAACAAACCAATCAATTTTTTCGAAAAACGATTCTTTATTTGCCGAGCCGATAAATCCAAGCCATTTAATATTATTCTCAATATTGAGTTCTTTGGCTAAGCTCTTTAGCTGATCAAGATAGACTTCATCACCATCTCCGGCAATAAATAGAGTCCAGTTAAGAGGTTTGCATTGAGATAAACTAGAAAACAAAAATTCAAGATTTTTTTTAGGATGAATTCTGGATAAAAACCCAAGATTTATTTGATTTTCCTTTTTAGATTTTTGCTTTATGTTTACTTTACTTGTAGAAATAAATACTGGAGGAATAGTCCTAACATCAGAAGCTTTACAAATACGTTCAACATCCTTTTTTTCTGATGCAGAGGTAGCCTGAATGCATGTAGCTTGTTCAAGGATAAGCTTTTCAACTGGCAGGGCTAATGTTTTAAGAAATTTGTTACCTGCTTTCAGCGAATAGGTTGACAAAGTACCTAAGGGGCGATACACATAGTTTTGTTTGTACACCATACAAAGTAAAGCAATCCATTCTGATATCAATGAAAAACCGGCATGAATATGAAAAGTGTGAACCGAATTCATTAAAGAAATAGCTTTTTTGAACAAACCTAACGACACTTTGTATGAGTGATTACCTTTATAATCAAACAAATAAATCTTTGGATGCTGCAATTGTTGATAATCATCTAATTCATTTTTTGATAACCCCTCATTGGTTGTTAAAATTATAGACTCAACATCATCTTTAACGGCCTCGGTCATTTGCCAAATTGCTTGTGCGGGTCCACCCGAAGATTTACTTAAACTTGGAATAATGTGAACAATGGTTTTCATATCATCCGGAGAGTTTTTGATGTTGCATCCAACGACCCAAAACTGCTAACAACCAAACTTGAGACCATTTAATCCTCGACTTTTTGTTTAAAAAATCTATCCAAATGGATTGAATGGAAGATGCATCTAACAAGGTGCTTAATGGAGAATCAAACAGCGATTCTTTAACAAATTGGTTCAATTCTTTGCGCATCCACTGTTCCATCGGAAGCACAAATCCTCGTTTTTTGCGTGTGTACACTTCTTTTGGCAGTTCGTTTTTGAATGCTTGTACCAAATGATATTTTAAATACAGTTGATTGGTATCGTAACGGAACTCATTTTTTAGTGAAGCCACATATTCCACCAAACGAAAATCTAACAAAGGAACTCTTACTTCAAGAGCATGGGCCATACTAAATTGATCCGTATCCTTCAATAACAAGGGAATTGTATATTGACGCAACTCTTCAAAACTAATAGTTGAATGCTCTGACGATTTAAACGGAAATTCAAAATCAGTTTTAGTTAAAGATTCAATTTGATGAGGCAAAAACACAGCTCGGGAAGCCGCTACATGGGCTGCACTATCGTTGCCTAAATGATGTAATAAAAACAATTTACTAAGCTCACGATTTCGAAAAATATATCGCTTTGGAAATTTCTGCATCAATCCCGAAACAAACGATGCGTTCAATTTATCACTCTTAAAACGTGCAAAAGAAGGATATCCTCCAAATAGTTCATCACCACCCAATCCACTTAAAGCCACTGTAATACCTGCATCTTTTGTAGCCTTACTTACCAACCAAGTATTCAAACCATCACCCGAAGGATAATCAGTTTGCTCGGAAAACGAAGGAATGAGCGATAAAATCTCAGAAGCAGAATACACCAACTCACAGTGATTGGTTTGATAGATGGAGGCCACTTTTTGAGCAAATTGACGCTCATCTAATGTGGGATCATTAAAACCAACTGTAAATGTTTTTATTTCTGCTTGATGCACCTTTCTCATTGCTGCTACAACAATGGAGGAGTCAATACCACCACTTAAAAATGCACCAAGAGGTACATCAGCAATCATTCGATCTTGAACAGCTTGAATGATATGATCTTTAAGAGCTTCTTCTTGTAGTACTTCAGACGATGTAAACTTTTCTGCTAAAGAATAATAACTACCCGTTTGAATATCTCCTGAAAGATTGATTTTCATCCAACTTCCAGGTTCTAGCATGCGAATATTTTTAAATAGAGTACCACTAGTTGGATTGGACTGAAAGAATAAGAATTCATTCAAAGATTGACCATCCCAGTCCAACGATTCAAGGTTAAGAATTGGCCTAATTTCTGATGAAAAGAACAATTTCTGTGCATCTTGATAGATATAAAGTGGTTTTATTCCAATTCGATCCCGTATTAACCACAACGATTCATCTGAATGATCCCAAAAACCAAAAGCAAACATGCCGTTTATTTTAGAAAGGAAATCAATTTTTTCTAAAGAGAATCCTTCGAAAAGAACTTCTGTATCCCCTTTACTTACAAAATGAATTGCTTTTTTTTCCAATTCTTTTTTTAATGAAGTGTAATTGTAAA
>CAZIQX010000124.1:3588-10314 GCA_964541325.1 uncultured Chitinophagales bacterium
TGTAAATCTCACCATTAAAAACAATTGCATTTCTGTTCTTAACAAAGGGTTGATTTGATTCTTTTTCTAAGTCTATAATTGATAAACGGTTATGCCCCAAGTAAACCTGTGGATGTGGTTGATATATGGATGAATAATCCGGTCCACGATGAGAAAGTAAGTGATTAGCTTTAGAAAAAAGCGCAGCTTGCCTATCAGAAATGTGCTGTTTGAAGTTAATCTGACCTAGAATTCCACACATGATTTAATTCCTCATTTAATTTTTTGAAGAATAAACTTTCTTGAATTATAAGTGAAGCATATTCATTCGCATTTTTTGATAATTCTAAGCGTAGTTTTTGATTATTCGATAATTCGCTTAAGGTTTGTGGTAATTGTTGAATAGTATCTAGGAGATAACCCTGCACTTTGTGTTCAATAAATTCGCTTAAAACGGATTCTTTTAAACCTATAACCGGTGTTGATGCACTCATTGCCTCAAAATAACTTAAGCCTTGCCCTTCTTTTGTTGATAGCAAGATAAACGCCCACGATGATTTGTACAATTTATCTAACGTAAAATCATCAACGAATCCATGAAAATGTACATTACTGTTAGTTGAATATTTTTCTTGTAACTTATTTTTTAGCTCACCATCCCCCACAATATGCAATGTTGAGTGATTTTCAAATTGAGAATATTTTAAGTACTCTTTGATAGTTTCATCATAATTTTTGTATGTATCAATGTTTGATAAACGTCCAACAATTAAAAATGAAGGGTTTTCTGTTTTGTGAATGATAGTGGGTAAAGGTTTTAAAAAGGGATAAGGCGTAACGCATGTTTTTACTGATGAATATAATTTTGAAGCCGTTAATTTTGAATTACATAAAACTAGATTCGAATATTCTGCTAGTTGACAAGATTTTTTATCGTCTAATTCTAAACCATGCGCTAAAGTAATTATAAATTGATCTTTAAACCGATATTTAAACAATTTATTAAAATGAAGATGAGTGCTTAGAAATACTTGTGACTTTAAACTATAATAAAAGTAATTAATTATAAATCTTACTTTAGCGAAAATTGAATTGTTCTTATAAACTAATTCTTTTATAAGAAAATTATCTTTTTTATAATGATATTTAATCTCATCAACAATTCTCTGAATTCCACCATATTCATTTGTTTTAGAATAAACAAGAACAATAGTTTTATCTTTTCTTTGCCTCTTTTTGAAATAAAAAAAAATAATAAAAATTAGTAAAAAGTAGATCAAAGAAGTTAGATAAAAAACAAAGTTCACAGGGATTACAAATTGAGTAAAAACAAAATAATGAGAAATCCAATATCCACTATTACTTCGAATAGCTAGCAAATATATTCCAGAAAGTATGAGGATGATGTGTAAGCTTAAAGTCCACCAATGAAAAGGATAAAAATGAAGATAATGTGATCCAACAAAGCCAACAGGAAGATGAGAGTTTACATGAATAGATCGGTCATTTTTCCAAAAATTTTCCCGAACTTCTAAACCTGGTTTCAAGTAAGGTTTTTCACTAAATAGAATTCTAGGTTTGAAAGCCCAATCTAATGAATACTTAGTGGTAAAAGCTGTATCAGCTTCAATAATTTTTTCGTCTGATCGAATAAAAAATGAAGGGCGCTCAACTCCGTTTTTAATCACTGATGCAAATTCATTAACTGTATAATTTAGTGGTGTTTCTGATTGAAATGTTCTGATATAAATAGTGCTTGTAAAAGCAATGAAAAGAATAAAAAAGCTGATTGTAACAAACTTAATATTAATTGATTTTCTCAATGAAAAGAATAAAGCTAAAAAAAATAAAGCAATAAATGTTCGTGATAAAAATAAACTATTTAATGTCAGTTCTAAAAAAAATACGAGGTACCCTAGTTTAGATTTGAATTCTTTAGAAATAAATTCAGCACTTGCAATCCATCCAAAATAAAATAAAACTAAATCGTAAGTTGAAATTTGTAATGGATATTCCCACTCTTGATTTAGTAGAACAAAAAACCTTAAAGAAATTGATATCAACCAAACCGTAAATAAAAAAAAACTAGAAACGTTTAAATCTGCAATAATTTTACTTCTACTTTTTTTGTAAAATATTAATGGAAATAAACCTAAGATAGTATAAGGTAAAATAATCGTATAATTTTCAATATAGACCAAAGCTGTTAGAATGCAAACAATCCAAAACACAGAATTTGAAACTAAAAACCGGGAATTTAGATTCATTTTGTGATCTTATTGAAATAATCTACAACATTTTTAGCGTATGTCTGTGGAGTGAACGCCGATATAACTTGATACCCATTTTTTGATAATTCACTTCTTATTTCCGGTTTTTGAATAAGAGTTCTCAAAATTTCTTCTAATTCATTCACATTCATGGCATCAAATAAATAGGCTGATTTGTGATTTTCTACAATTTCAGCAGAACCACACTGTTTTGATATTACACAAGGCATACCGGACGCCATAGCTTCATTAACCACTAATCCCCAAGGTTCAGAATAACTTGGAAGTACAAACAGTCCGGCAGTACGATATAAAGAAATCAAATCTTGAGGTTGCTTAGAACCTAACAATTCAATTGAATTTTCTAAGTCATAATCTTTAATCCATTGTTTGATTTCATTTTCTTCCGGACCTTTACCTACAATGAGTAATTTCCAGTCTTTAAAATCGTGACTAATAGATTCGAATGCTTGTATTAATGTTTTAACATTCTTGATTTTAAGAAGCCGACCTACAAATAGAATTGTTTTTTCGCGCTCAAAAACATCAAACACTGGTTTAAAAATTAAATTATCTACAACATTTCCCACAATTTTGATTTGAGAATCACGAAATCCTAGCGTTTTCATAAATTCTTTATGACGATTACCAGCAACAATCACTCCATCATAAATAGAAGTCATGAATTTTTTGAGAAGTTTTTTATACCAAGGATTTGGATTGTCTATCGCTGTAGTTTCAGACCATAAAATTAATTTTTTAAATCTTCTTTTATGTTCTGCAAGAAGCTGTCTTAATCCCCAATTAAAATAACCACAAGCATTAACAACAATTGGAGAGTCATTGCTTAAAAACCATTCTTTAAGAGGAATTATTGCCTTATCTAAACTATTTTCATTCAATATTTCATTTTTAAGAATACAATGATAATTGAATTTTTTTTCATACTGTTGCAAATCCCAATCATGATCATCCTTTGAACAAATTTCAATAACCGTAAGATTTTTTGAGCCAATAAGATCAGCAATAGCATTCATTCGTGCAACATGATACGGCCCCATCGTTAACCATAAAAAGGTAATTTGCATGAATCAGTTTAAATATTGAAGTTGTGAGGATGTTGTTTCTTTTTCCAACCGTTTTTTAATAAAGAAACGATACAAAAAAATCATCCCGAGAAAAGCGTATGAAAATATAATCATATCAACTAAAGCACGAACACCGCCAACTGTAGCTAGTGTTCCTAGGCTATATAAAGAAAAACCCATCACACCCAAATTTTCAATATATAAAAAGCGTTTGATGGTAGCGGCAACAGCACCGTAGAACAAGCCCATTACAATAATCATAAATAGACCACCTGAAGCATAGGCTTCACCAACAACGGTTGTCGTTAATGAAACTCCGTACTCACCTGCCATGCGGGCTACATCATAACCAGGATCTAGGGGTTTGCCCGGCCAAAAATATCGCGGAATTGGCCTTCCTATAGAGTAAATCAGCCATTGCGATCCTGCGTGTGGATATAGTTGGGGAATCCAATCATTAAGCTGAGCTATTCGATAAAAATTGTCATCTACCCGAACTTCATTCAGATTTTCAATTTCATATTTCTCAAACATTCCTTCATAGCCACTATTTCGGAATGTTAATTGCATATCAAGTAGCACAAGCAGTCCGCCTCCCAATAAGCCTAAAAAAGCAAAATGACGCACTTTTAGCTCATTTCTCTTATAAACCAAATACGTTATAACTGCAACACCCGCCAAAAATCCTGTAATTCGGCGCCCACCACCTTGAAATTCAAACGCACTGAAAAAGAGCGCTAAAAAAATCAATAAGCCTAATTTGGGAGTTAATTTCTTTACTTTGATTCCATACAGTACAGCAACGGAGGGAAGGAAATAGCCGAAGTATTTTAAGTGTTCGAAAATAGCCCCCAAGCCCCCTTCTGCACCTCTAGCCCAAGGTGCCCGAAATCGTGGGCGAGTTAAGGATCGTATCATATAATCAAACTCATAGTATGAGGCTTTCCAGAAATAAAAGATGGCTAGGAAAAAACTGACCATAAAAAAAGTAAACAGGATTTTTTCTGTTACATCAACAGAGGCGGCCTCAAGCACTATTTTGGGCAAATTAAAATTGAAATTTGTCCCGATTATCACAAACAACACAAAAACTGCAATAAAAATGAAGGTGTATTTTACAGCCGATAAACTCACATCTGTCAAGGGATAGCGACTTTGAATTACATCCAAAAGAGTCCAATAAATAAAACTTTGAACTAACACCACATCGGTGTGAATAATTGCACCTAAACCCTGTTTTACCACTTTTTCAAGTGGATAGGCCATGATAGCTAAGCTTAAAAAAATAGCGTAGTGTTGATTATCTACCGTTAAAGAATCGTTTAAAAGATTGGTTTCAGGGTAAGTGAAGTATGTATAAGCAATGTATCCTAACAATACAGACAATGAGAATATGGGTTGTCCGAATTGTTGCATATCACTTAAAGAACGTGTTATAGACCGAAAGTATCGATAATAACAGGGTTGGAAGTGTTAATAAGAAAGTGATATCTGTTAATGGATCGAAGAATGGCCGATTAAACAAACCTCTACCTTCTATAATGATAATATCACCGGGACGAACAAGCTCAAATGGACCACCACGTTCATATTGATCCTCAAAATTGTAGGATGTCCAATAACGCTGAATATCCTTACTAAAGTATGGAGCAGTACCCGTAGAGGCAACTCTGAGAATTTTAATTTTATCTTTCCGTATAGAACGTGGATCGATATTAGCATAAAACATGATTAATTCTAAGTAATCAGTGTCTTTTGGAACATCTAAAATACGGACTCCCCCTCCAGCACCTTGTTGACCACCAATTTGGTTTAAACGTAACCCCCCACCACTAGAACGGACTAACACTACTCGTACACCTTCTTCATTGTCCATCAACATACTTTGAGCTTGAGTAGCATTTGAAGTTTTATCTTGACCACCGATTACAGTTCCATATCCGTAATTACTCTGAGACCAAACAAAGGAATTTTGCAAAAAAAGAATAAGAACCACAATCCAAAAATTACGCATTCAATTTCTCCCAAAGAGATGGATCTTTTTTTCTGGGCTTATTCCTAGTCTCAGGAGTTCGACTGCCATAATAGTTATAATTGTTGTAGTAATTGTAGTCAGTTATAAAGCTTTTTTGATTGATATCGTTTAATAAAATTCCTTTTAATTTATGTTGAACATAAGATAAAATTTGAAGTGTGGTTCTGAGTTCTTTTTTCTTCGTTTTGCCTGCACGAACAACAATAAGCATCATATCAATTAAATCTGCAATAGCAACAGCATCAACAACTGAGTTTATTGGAGGGGAGTCGATGACAACAAAATCGTACTCTTCCATAGCTTTTGCAAAGAAGTTTTTAAACATTTCAGACCCTAATAACTCTCCGGGGTTGGGCACTTGTGTGCCCGCTGTAACTATATTCAGGTTTTCAACAACCGAAGGTAGAATAATTTCATCAAAATGGGCATTTCCAATAATATAATCAGCTAAGCCTGAGTGTGAAATACCAAAAAGTACTTCAATGTTTGGTCGACGCAAATCTGCATCAATTAGTAATACTTTTTTTCCGCTTTGTGCCAATACAA
The DNA here is from genome assembly GCA_964541325.1 of uncultured Chitinophagales bacterium. Classification (GTDB taxonomy): domain Bacteria; phylum Bacteroidota; class Rhodothermia; order Balneolales; family M1805; genus M1805. The sequence continues at coordinate 9,507 of CAZIQX010000124.1, forward strand.
TGGAAAGGTTTGATGCAGAAACAGATTTACCTTCTTGTGGATTTGCGCTGGATATAAGTATGGATTTAGATGCTTTATCAGGCATACTGAATAAAAAATCACTTCGTAATCTTCTATACATTTCAGATATACCGGATAGTGGTAATAACGTGGTTAATAATTTGGTTGATATATAGGAATCTCGGTAATCAATAAACTTTTTCCCCTGAAATTCCTTTTGAACAATAGGCTCCATTGATGGAATTCCGGCTGCAATTGTGACCGGCAGACTTGCAACATCCTCATCAGATTTGATTCTGTCATCGATTTTATCTAAACCAATTATTAGACCTATTGCGATTAAAGCTCCATATAGAAAACCTTGCATCACACCTGAAGTCGTTTGTTTATTTATCGGACTATAATTTGGTTTTGCAGCATCCAATAATTTAACATACCCACCTTCACTTGCTTCAGCCAATTCCATATCCATATAACGATTAGAAAAACGTGATACAGCTTCCGTGAGTCGTGTTTTTTTTCGTTCTAATTTTTCTAATTCTAAACGTCTGTATGGAATGCTTTCAAGCCTACGTTCATATTCAGCAATTTGCTCTTCAATCTTTTTAAGTTTTATTGGAAAAGTTTTATTCTTATTCTGTAGCTCTAATTTTCTTGCATTAAGCTCAATCCAATACTTAGCAATTGAACCATCTACAGTTGAAAGCAATGTTGAGTTATCTAATTTTTGATTAACGTAATAGGTGAGTTTTTCTTTGTAGATAGTTAATTTATCGTTAATTACTTTTATTGTAGGATTTAATGTATC
>CAZIQX010000125.1:0-10263 GCA_964541325.1 uncultured Chitinophagales bacterium
GCGATGGGGCCGATTACCAACAATTTAGTTTTATTGAACCGGGTTGGCTTACTTTTTTAAACTTAGAAAACGAACCGGACTTGCCTTCTTCTGTGTATCCTGGTTATCGTGTTTTTCTTGATTTTTACTACCGAGAAGTTCGTTTACAGGGAGAAGTAACTGTATTTGCACAAACTCAATTTGCCGATTTTGATGTAATTGATACACCTCTTAAAGAAGATGTAGTTACTTACCGATATCAAACCACGCATTATTTTGATTTTTCATTAACCCGGGATGGTATTCAATTACCGCCTTTCCGAACAACCGTTGTAATGAATGAATGGGTTCACAAAACCGCCGGAATTATTGAGCGCTCTCGAGAGCCTTTTAAATTATACATACCGCAAGTTCCTTCCCGCGATCCTATTGTTTTTATTCGTGGTGAATACTGGAAACTCACGGGCTTAGAGGGAATCAGTCTTTAATACATTGTTTCGGGAAAAACTTCTTCCACACCATGAGGTGGTTTGTGTAGCGCGTAGGTTTCAAAATAGAAAATACGATCACTTGTAAGGCGTTTCCCGTTTATACTAAACAATCTGAAATCGGATGATAACAAGGGTTTTAGTGCATAAAATAATTCGGCATAGATGTTTTTCATGCTAAATAACTGGATATCGTAGCCATGTGTTGCACTCACTTTAAATACGGCGATATCACCCTTTTCGATTACTTTTTTGATAGCGGTACCATATTCTCGAACATATTCCTTACCTGTCAATACCGATTCATAAGCTTCTTTGCTTGATGAATAAACCACAAATCCCGTATTCAAATCACAGTTTTCAAGTTGCTGCGAAAACGATTCATTCATAAACTGTTGTGGTGCAAGTGCACTAAAAACTTCATCCAAATTTGATTGGATGGCTTCAGTCTTTTTTAATGAGGATAGTGCAAATCGTTCATTAGTAAGTTCTGTTCCCGATAAATAAAACCTGGAATACGTAGGCATTGGTTTCATAAAATCTTCCAATGAGAGCGAATCTTTGGCTATCGTTCGATTTTGATCGGCTCCTTCAAGTTGCTCCACCAATAAATCATGATGAAAAATGAGTTTAAAAATATCCATGAAAATCTGAGTTTAGTTTGATGACAAAAATAGGCTCTTTTAACTTGATTTGATGTAAAATGATGGAATTTAGGTTTACAATCATAAAAAAAGCCCGTTAAGTTTACACTTAACGGGCTCATAGAGTTACTTTATTGATGAATTAGATTGCTGCAGCAATTACTAAAGCTACTACCGACATCAATTTTAATAAGATATTCAAGGAAGGACCGGAAGTATCTTTGAACGGGTCGCCCACAGTGTCACCAACTACAGCAGCTTTATGTGGGTCAGAACCTTTAAAGTATTTTTGTCCGTTGATATCAACACCTTCTTCGAACATTTTTTTAGCATTATCCCATGCACCACCGGCATTAGATTGGAAAATTGCCATTAACACACCTGATGCAGTTACACCGGCTAATAAACCACCTAACATTTCTGCGCCGCCAAGGAAACCAACGGCAACAGGTGCAATTACAGCCAACAAACCGGGAACAACCATTTCTTTAATAGCAGCAGTTGTAGAGATTTCCACACATTTTCCGTATTCCGCTTTTCCATCGGCGTCTTCAAAGGTTTTTTGATCTTCTTTTGACCATTCGTGTAAATCTTTGCCATCGTATTTGCGCATTAAGTTTAACGCAGCAGTTAAAGCAGGTATAGTTGTAAACTGACGACGTACTTCAACAATCATGGCCATTGCAGCACGACCAACAGCGTTCATGGCTAAAGCAGAAAACAAGAAAGGTAACATTGCACCGATAAACAGACCAGCCATTACCGTTGCTTTAGAAACGTCGATCGTGTTCAATTTTGCAGTCGTCATGAATGCACCAAAAAGTGCCAAGGCTGTTAAAGCAGCAGAACCAATAGCAAAACCCTTACCGATAGCAGCGGTTGTGTTACCAACAGCATCTAATTTATCAGTACGCTTACGAACATCTTTTGGAAGCTCCGACATTTCAGCAATACCACCGGCGTTATCAGAAATTGGACCATAGGCATCAACAGCTAATTGGATACCTGTATTGGAAAGCATACCTACAGCTGCAATTGCAATACCGTAAAGGCCACCACCAAAGTGGAAGGCACCAATAATTGCAGCTGCAATAATCAAGATTGGAGCTACGGTTGAAAGCATACCAACACCTAAACCTGCAATGATATTCGTTGCAGAACCGGTTGATGATTGGCGAACAATAGAAAGTACAGGACCTTTACCGGTTCCAGTATAATATTCTGTGATGATACCTATCAACACACCGGAAACAAGACCAATAACAGTAGCTAAGAAAACCCCAACCGCGGTAACCTCGCGAGTAACACCATACAATGTATCGGTGAACGTCCAGCTTGCAGGTAACATCCAGGTAATCAAGAAATACGATAAAACAGCCATTACAGCGGAAGAACCAAATTCACCGATATTCAGTGCTTTTTGTGGGTCGCCACCTTCCTTAACTTTTACGAAAAATGTACCTGCAACAGAGGTTACGATTCCCACACCTGCCAATAATAATGGAAGGATTACAGCAGAAAGAGCATAATCACCGGTGAAAGATGAACTTGCCATAAAAGCAGTACCTAACACCATAGTACCAATAATTGAACCTACATACGATTCGAATAAGTCAGCTCCCATTCCGGCTACGTCACCCACGTTGTCACCAACGTTATCTGCAATTGTTGCCGGGTTTAAAGGGTGATCTTCAGGGATACCCGCTTCAACTTTACCAACAAGGTCAGCACCAACGTCAGCGGCTTTGGTATAGATACCACCACCAACACGAGCAAACAACGCGATAGATGATGCACCAAAAGAGAAACCCGTGATAATAGTTAACACACGGTTTACAGCATCTACACCTTCTAAACCAAAAATGGAACCATAAATTAATAACAAAGCAGTTAATCCAAATACACCTAAACCAACTACTCCCATACCCATAACAGAACCACCGGCAAAAGCAACTTCTAATGCTTTACCAAGACTTTCGCGGGCAGCATTGGTTGTTCTAACGTTGGCTTTTGTAGCTACTTTCATACCGATAAAACCGGCTAAAGCAGAACTTAAGGCACCGAACACGAAAGAAACAGCAACCATCCATGATGAAGCAGTACCAAGAGAATATCCCTGATATGCCAATAATGCGCCTACAACAAGCACAAATATAGAGAGAACACGATATTCAGCTCTTAAAAACGCCATTGCTCCTTCAGCAATGTGACTGGCGATTTTCGCCATTTTTTCGGTTCCAACTTCTTGTTTGGATACCCACGATGATTTCCAGAACGTGTAAAGGAGTCCTAATACTCCCGCACCCAGAATCGCGTATAAAAGATTGTTCATGTTTTGTTAGTTAAGTGATTGATTTTAGTTTTATGAATTAAATTCGTTCATGGCTTTGTTTAATCCGCTGTCCAAATAGGTTAAAATGGCTTGAATTGATTTCGAAACCGCTTCTGACACTAACACTTCTTCTTCTTTGGAAAAGCGAGATAACACATATTTAGCCTGCTCACCTTTTCTGAATTCGTTTCCCACACCAAATCGCAATCGGGTAAACTCATCGGTTTTAAGCTGATAAATGATATCAGCCAAACCATTATGTCCACCTGCACTTCCGGAGGGTTTGATGCGAATTTTACCAACCGGTAGGTTGATATCATCGGTACAAACAAAAACGTCTTCAGTTGGAATTTGGTAATAATTCATTGCATGTTGCAGAGCTGTTCCACTTCTGTTCATAAACGTTGTGGGTAAAATGAGAATCACTTTTTTACCGTTGTAAGAACCAGTTGCTAAGTAGTAAGGCCCCTTCCCCGTTTTAAAGCTAAACCCCATTTTTTCAGCTAGCCCATAAATAACGCGGAACCCGATGTTATGTCGGGTTCCGTCATATTCTGCTCCGATATTACCTAATCCGGCAATAAGTGGCATAGATTTTTACTCAGTTTATATCAACCTTTTGTTATAAAGGAAGATTGGCCGAGGTTGAAAGGTCTTCGTCTGAGGTAGCAAATACTTCAGCAGAAAGACCGGCTTTACCGCCACGTGGTGGTTTAATAGTTGCAATCGTTTTGCGTGGGTCATCTAAAATGGTCACATTATCAATACGTAAGTGACGCACGCGCAAGTTGCTACCGATTTTCATCTTGCTGATATTCACTGTTACCAAGGCAGGAATATTTCCTGGTAAAGCACGAATTTTCAGCTTTCTCATTGGTTGGAAAATACGACCACCCACGGTTGAACCGATAGCTGTTCCGATTGGCTTAATAGGAACAATAACTTCAACACTTGCCTCAGGGTCGAGAGCAAGAAAATCAACATGTAAAGGTCGATCTGTTACCGGATGGAAATCTACTTTTTTAATCAAGGTATCGAACGATTCGCCATTTTCTAATTTTATGCGAACGAACTGTACATTGGCAACAGCAAGAATTCGATCCAATTCGATCTCTTTGAAAGCTATAGCGATATTAGCTTCGAGTTTTGGGCCGTAGATAATACCCGGTACTTCGCTATCGCGACGAAGAGCGTCTGCAACGTTAGAACCGATGGTTCTCGTTTTTGCGCTAATTTCTACTACGTTTGGTTTTTGCATGACTGTTTGTCTATACGGTTAAGTTTAATCGTCAAATAAAGAACTGATGGTATCCGCTGTATGAATTCTGCGAATTGCTTCAGCAAAAATTGGAGCCACTGATAAAACCTTTATTTTATCAGATGGTTTTTTCAGCGGAACAGTATCTGTTACCAATAACATATTGATAGGAGAGTCTTCAATACGTTGGTAGGCCGGTCCGGATAAAATAGGATGTGTACAGGCGCATACAATTTCCAAAGCACCACGCTCACGAAGAGCAACAGCGGCATTCGTAATTGTACCTGCTGTATCAATCAGGTCGTCCATTATCAGGATATTTTTACCTTCAACTTCACCGATAATGTTCATAACCTCAGCCACATTTTGCTTTGGACGTCTCTTGTCGATAAACGCCAAACCGGCTTGAAGCATTTTTGAATAGGAACGAGCCATCTTTAAACTTCCAACATCCGGTGCAACAACAACTAAGTTATCAATCGGATTCTCCCGGAAATAATCGATATAAACCCTGCTTGCATACAGGTGATCGAGTGGCACGTCGAAAAAGCCCTGAATTTGTGGTGCGTGTAAATCCATCGTGAGAACACGATCTGCACCTGCCTCTGTCAGGATATTGGCCATCAATTTTGAGGCGATGGACACTCTTGGCTGATCTTTTCGGTCTTGACGAGCATACCCGAAATAGGGAATCACAGCCGTAATTCTGTCGGCTGATGCACGTTTGGCTGCATCAATCAACAACAATAATTCTAAGATATTTTCTGAGGGCGGTGGAGTTGATTGGATAATGTAGATATCCTTACCGCGAATACTCTCCTGATATTTCACATACAACTCTCCATCGGAGAAATTCTGAATAGTAAGACCACCGAGGGTAGTTCCACACTGTTCTGCAATAGCTCTAGCAAGAGCCATATTGCTTCTTCCTGCAAAGAGGGCGAGTTCTTTTTCCAAAGCTTCGGAGTTTTAATGATGGATCCTCAAAAAAAAAGGATGCACTGTGTGACATCCTTTTCTGTTGCCCGGGGAGGACTCGAACCCCCACATACGGGACCAAAACCCGCTGTCCTGCCATTAGACGACCGGGCAATTCCTAAAGTCGGCTTTTTTTGACAGACGCCAAATATAGATACAATTTTTCGGGCTGTCAAGAACCTGTTTTAACTTCCGAGTATTTACAATGCATACAAGCAAGCTTTGAGCAATACACTTTGTACTGATCAAACAAACTTACATCACTAACTTGCAGGTGCGTTTCTTCTTTTATTTGCCTGAGTCGCTTAAATGTAGATTGCTTGCCAACGGATTCGGGTATATCTAGCCTTGCTAATTTCCATTCCTGAATAATATACCTCATCGCGTTTGTCGAAAATAGCAAACTAGCCCAACTATACATTAAAACGAGTAACCAAGAGCGATAACAATGTTTTGACCAACTGTTTTTTCCAAATTTTTGGTCAATACATGACTTCCCATCAATCAAAAAATCCTCGAAATCAGCTTGGGATACAGGCAATTTTGAATGCATCAACCATTTGATAATCGGTTGAGCGCGCTGAAGACGAGCTTCAACACCAATTCCACGCCCACCTGAAATTGCTGCTTTTGAGGAATTATTTGAACATTCTATTGGATTACTTCTTAGCCAATTAGCTACATACCAATCAGCTAAATCTGTAGCTTTGTCTTGGTGATGAGGTTTTCCCAAAAGCTCAAACAAGCCATAAATTGCTGCGGATTTAATGCCACCTGAAAAACCTAAATCAGTCGCAAATCGACTCATAAATCGGGCAGATAAATCTTGCAAGTAAAGTATTTGAGCCCGTTCGAGCTGCTCTTCAAAAATTCCACTCTGAATCTCTAATACCTCACATGGAGCTTTAATCTGAGTTTTTTTTGACCATTCAGGTTGAATGTAGAGACTTTCAACGGTATGACCAGCCTCATTTAAAACATCCATGTGAACTGAGGCGGCTTCAAGGGGTAAAACATGCATTACAACGGAGTTATAGCTTGGATCATCATGATGCCTGTGCCGAATCCAGTCCTGCGAACACATATGTAATTCCACAGCGCCTCGAAACTCCATACCATTCAATAGTAAACGAGCTTCAATAAAATCAGGCCCCGGACCCGAATTCCACTGTCCTACATCAATGATATCGACTGATTTTCCCGAATAGGTTTTAAGTGAGTCTCTCTTGAACAGTACATGATTCCAGCAATATTGAAACTCATGCTCGGTCATGTTCACGTTCAATTAATTCTTCTTCGCTTAAATGCACATCTGAGGTAGCTTCATACAAGTCGGGGATGTTTTGCTTGATTTTCTGTTTTACATCCTCTTGTATATGCTTAATACGCTCTTCCGTTTCGTGGATAGCTTCTTTAGAATGCTGATCTACCCAATCTGCCACCTCTAAAGCCTGATTCTTTAACCATGTGCGATTTTCCCGACCCGAACGTGGAGCTATTAATAATCCTACTGCAACTCCGGTAAAAAAAGCGCCTGCTGTGGCTAATACTACAGTTAATGCTGATTTTGTGCTCATTCTGGCTCCTTTTTGTGGTTACTTTTATCTTAAAATAGTTTTTTTTTCAATAATTAGTGCCCAAAATACAAATCAGAAGACTACCTTTTTTACGTTTTATACTCTGGAACATTAGAGCCAAATTAGACTTTAAAGATTAATTACTCTATATTTATACCGCTAATTATATAACTCATGAAGAGCACTCGTTTTCTGTTTTTTTTAATACCTATTTTGTTGCTCGTACTGGCGGCAAGCGATGTTGTTTTGGTTCGCTTTAATGCCGAAGTTCAAGCCGGAGGATCTAATGAAATCCAACTTAGTTGGCTAGTATCACAGGAAGCTAATGTGGAGCATTATATATTAAAGCGCAAAATGTCGCATCAGTCTGATTTTCAAGATATTGCCACTATTTCCTTAGCAAATGGGCGTGACGAATTAGAAGGTCGTCTTTATACGTTCACCGATAAAAATGTATTTAAAAACACTTCCGCAGCTGAACCCGTAATTTACTCACTTTACAGCAACGTTGGCGGTAACCAACGTTATATAGCTCAAGTTGATGTGAATTACAGTACTACAACCGTTCGAAGAACCTGGGGAAGTATCAAAGCAATGTTTCAATAAGATTCATGCCATCGAACAAAATTGAATTAATGAGCCCCATGCGGGTTGAGCGCTCTCTAAAACGAATGACGCTCGAAATCATTGAAAAACATGCCGGCAAAGGATTAATGCACATTTTTGGTATTAATGATCGAGGTTATAAATTGGCAAAAAAAATAACTGCCAATATTAAATCTGTTAATCGAATGAACCTGACTCCTATACGAGTTGACGTGCATAACGGTATGGTTCATGCCACAGAATTAGACTTAAATCAGGCATTTGTCGTTTTAATTGATGATGTGATATTCTCAGGTGATACGCTAAAAAAAGCAATGGAACTTATTGAACCATTTGGCGCACCCAAAACCATTAAAATTACTGTTCTAATTGACCGAGGCCATAGAAAATATCCAATCGAACCTGAATTTGTTGGTCTTGAACATCCCACGAAGTTAAAAGAACACGTTGAAGTGCTTCTGCCTGACGAAGATGGTCAGGATCGTGTTGTCTTATTTGAAGAAGCATAATAAACCCATCCATCTATAACAACCATGAAAAAAATCATTTTCTTTGCCTTTTTATTGGGAGGCCTCGTATTTAATTCAACTCTTTCAGCTCAAACAGATACCTCAAAAACCGCTTCTAAATGGACCAAAAGTTGGGTAGCTAGTTTAAATGGAAGCCAGGCTCAGTATTCAAACTGGTCTCAAGGGGGTGTTAGCTCCATTGCCGGAACAGCTTCAACTGTTTTTGATGCTGGTTACAAGCATGATCTTTTTGGCTATAACGTTCGTTTAAATCTTAAGTACGGCCAAACCCGCATCGATTGGAAAGATGTTCAAAAAACTGACGATCTTATTCGTATTACAAATAAAGTTGATTACTATTTACCCAATAATCACTATTCAGCCTACACCGAAGTAGATTTTAGAACTCAGTTCGATCGAGGTTTTGATAAAAATCAGGTATTGATTTCCAACTTCTTTGCGCCCGCATTTTTTCAGGAAACTGCAGGGTTTTCATACAAACCAAATAGTATTATTACTTCTCAATTAGGTCTTTCTCTGAAACAAACGATTGTTTCAGACACCACACTTTCCGGATTTTACGGGGTAGATGCTGGTAAACAGTTCAGAGGTGAAGGTGGTTTAAGCTTCGTTCTTGGCGTTAAAACTCCTATGTTTGAAAACATGAGCTATGCAGGCTCTGTAGAAACCTTTACTAACTTTTTAACCCCATTAAGTTGGACTGATTTCACCTTTTCAAATGAATTTACCGGAAAAATAAATAGTATACTGAGCACAAATATTCAGTTAGTGCTTATGTACGACCGAGATTTCAACAATCGGGTTCAGTTTAAACAGGTAATTGCTTTAGGATTAAATTTCAAAATCATTTAAGCTATGAACTACTCTGATTATCTGAATCTATTAACAGATAAACTTCATCAATTAGATAATTGGAGAGCCGAATTTGGAAAACCGACATCGGAAACGAGTCGGTTTTTTTTGTATGATGAAGTATTGCAACATTTGGTTGAGCGCTTGAAAGGGAATTATCCGTTTCATCATGCTTCCTATGCCGGTCAAATGCTCAAACCCCCAGCCCCAATTGCATGGTTAGCTTACACGCTAGCCTCAACAATTAACCCGAACAATCACGCGCTTGACGGAGGGCCTCCAACCTCTGAAATGGAAAAAGAGTCAGTATCTGAATTGGCTAAAATGATTGGTTATCGTTCATTTTTAGGCCATTTAACCTCATCTGGCACTACGGCCAACTTAGAAGCTCTTTGGATTATCAAACAACTTTTGCCTGCCGGTAAAAAACTAGCATTTTCATCCAATGCGCACTATACCCACGAACGCATAAGTGCTGTGTTGGGAATCCCAACCATAAAAATTCCGATAAATGCTTTTGGTGAACCCGATTGGAATTTTCTCGAACTTAATAAGAACGAGATTGGGGCTCTCGTGGTCACTATGGGAACAACAGGTATGGGATTAGTTGAACCATTAGCAGATTATCTAACCTTTTTTGACGACTCACCCATTCATATTCATGTTGATGCTGCTTATGGAGGTTTTTTTAAGTTGATTGAGTCGAAACTTCCTTCACAGAAACATTGGCTGAAACTCTCACAAGCTGATTCGGTAGTTATCGACCCGCATAAACACGGATTACAACCCTACGGTTGTGGCGCTGTTCTTTTTAAAAACCCAGAAGTTGGCCAATTTTACAAACACGATTCACCTTACACATACTTTACTTCCGACGAGCTTCATCTAGGTGAAATTAGCTTAGAATGTTCACGCGCTGGTGCAAGTGCAGCTGCTTTTTGGGCTACATTACAGGTTTACCCATTAGAAGAATCAGGTTTGGGTGCTATTTTGACGGATTGCAGAGAAGCCGCATTATT
>CAZIQX010000126.1:0-2149 GCA_964541325.1 uncultured Chitinophagales bacterium
CAAACAATTAAATAAGCAAGAAATCACTATTATCAAAAATGATCACCTAATTAGATCAAAAGTTTAGAAATGGACACGAGCAGTTAAACGAGTAACTAGAAAACATGTAATTTTCATTGTTCAGAGTCTTGCAGAATGCAATCTAAATGTTTAATTATTCTTGGTTTATGGATCCAATGCAAGAGAGGCAGACCTATGGTTTTCGGGAAAATCTAAATGCAGAAGCACAGAACAGTTGATTGAACTCAGGACTATTTAATAAGGGTCACCGGTTGATAAATTGTACCAAATCGTGATTGAACCTGAATAAAGTACACGCCAGAGGAATACTTAGAAAAATCAATAGTATGATCGTGGATGCCTTTGGTTAATTCCAACGGGTTTTGACGCATAACTAGCTGACCTAAACTGTTATAAATGTAAATGGAAACCTGAGTTATTCCGGGTAACTCAAATTGAACAGTAGTCGATGGATTAAACGGATTGGGATAGGTTTGAATAATTCTAAATTCTCCCGGTTTTTCATCTAAGAATTGATTTTCAATTGAAACTCCTATGGGTTGGTCAATGGAAAATAATTGTTGTAAACGAGATTGCTCAGTTCGATGAAACAGTTCCTCTTCTGAATTTCCGTAAGTCCATAAAAATCCAACAGAAATACTATCGTCTTGTGGAATTAAAAAAGGTCCGGTAGTAAGCATCATGGAAACATCACTTTCCAAAACACTTGTTTTTCGCAATTTTGCTGCTTGTAGAGCATTCCATTTTTCTTGTTTGGTAAACCCATTGTAAATCGTAGAGTTACTAGAGCTGTAATAAATGCCAAAATCAATATCGCTTGTTGTGGTATCAATCAAATTATTGATTGCTAAAGCAGAATGAACAGCATTGTATAGGCTTAGACCAACAAACTTTGATTCATCCTCATTTTTGGTATACAGCAGATTTTTTTCAGGGTGATAGCTAACTGAATTGGTTGAATAATCATCCATATCAAAATCAACATAAAAACCAACATAAAGCGAATCAATAACGGTTGAAGTAGGATTTTTAACCACATAATTGACCCACAGCGAGTGGTCTAAGTCGGTTTGATTCGTACTGTAACTTCGTGTTACAAGTTCCAATTTGGGGAAGGTGCTGTAATCAACAGTTGCGATTCCACTTCCTACTAAAAATGGATTCACTTCCTGCATGGAATAAAATCCATTTGGAATGATATTTTTTTCCACATCATTTTGAGCAATTAAACGATCTGCTACTTCTTTCTTATAACCCAACGCTAATCCGGCTGAGTATAACAGATTATTTACTTCTTCAAAGCTTCCATCTTCACTTGAAGGAATAAAGCCAATTCCGCCACTACCTGCACTAGCATCAATAAAACCAAGTGTAGCATCGGCTGAAATAGAAATTTTTAGTTTATTGATGTGTTCTTCGAAGAGCAACTTATCATACACAAAGAATAGCTCATCTTGATAAACACTGCCTCCGTTAAAGGAAAGGGATAAAACCGGGGCTTGAAATGGATCATACTCATCCGAAATTTGTGCTGAAAAATTTAGGCGAATTTTATCACCATAATTAGCTGCACCCAAACTGGAGGTGGCTTGAGTGATTGAAAATCCCTGCGTGTGTGATTCCAGGCTTACATTAATACTACTAGTAGTTGGATTTACACATCGCACAACAATGGATACCGTTCCCGGTTGATTGGGCTTCAACTTGGTACTATCTGCGTTTAAAATGGTATAGGAATCAATAACAAAACCCGGTTTAATGGGTCCTAAGGCTGCATTTGCCAGAATGTGTCCCCGACCAAGTTTCCCATCAAAACTCAAGGCATTATTAGGATAAAGATCAACAGCTGTGGCACGAATTTGATTTCGTATTTGATCAGGATTCCAACTTGGACGTTGTGCTACAAGTAACGCTGCTAAACCCGCTACAAATGGTGAAGCCATCGAAGTTCCGGTTTTAAAGTTATACGCGTTATTAAATGTAGTTGAACGAATCGACGAACCTGAAGCCAATACATCAATTTCATAACCATAATTGGAGTAGGAAGATTTTGAACCGGATTGGTCGAATGCGCCAACCGCAATCACACCTTCATAAGCAGCCGGATAATAAACACCATTCTGATTAT
>CAZIQX010000126.1:2159-10181 GCA_964541325.1 uncultured Chitinophagales bacterium
TCTTCAACCAATCCAATAAGATCATAATACACAACACTTCCCATTTCTAAAACGGCTTGAACCACATCAAATTCATACGTTGAGGCTCCATTTCCACCCCAACTGCAGTTAATCACTTGCGCGCCATTGATTGCAGCGTACAACATACCTTCGTATCCATAAGCGATTGAACGCGGATTATCTTTTGTTCCACCTGCTTTGATAGCCATAAATCGGGCATTATAACCGGCGCCGGCTAATCCTACACTGTTGTTTACCTGTGCTGCAGCAATGCCTGCAACATGAGTTCCGTGGTCAGAGAAATCACCTTTGGGGTCATTATCTTCAATTACATTAGGACCGGGTTCCCCGTCTTGCCAAAAATCCCAACCGTACACATCATCAATCCAACCGTTTTGATCGTCATCAATTCCATTTCCGGCTATTTCATCTGTATTAATCCATTTTTTAGTGGTTAAATCGGTGTGATTATAATCAACGCCGCTATCCACAATACCGATGATGATGGTGCTGTTCGCTCGTTGAATGTCCCAAGCGGAATAAAATCCTTGTCTTTCGTAATAGTCGTAGGATAATCCGGCTAATATTGGGTCATTGGGTACATCTGCTAAGGTTCTGATATAACGGGGTTCAATGACTCGAATACCTTTGCGATTTCTCCATTTTTGTTGAATTAAATCCTGATTTTGATGAAAAGGAACAACCAATCGGTACCATTTGGAGAGCTCGTCTAATTTGGAAGGCTGACCCGCACTTTTTCTTACGTTTGACTTTCTTTGGAGACTTTCTAAAACGTGATTTGGAAAAGCAGGCTCTATACGTCCACCGGTAGCTATTTCAAGCTCTTTTAAAACTGAAAATCCATTTGATTTGAATAGTTGATGTTGTTCGCCATCCCATTTAATCATCAAAACACCCGATTGCACAGGTTGTGCAATCGCATCAGCTAAATAAATACCACTAAAAATTAAACTAAATGCTAAAAGTAAATGCTTCATTATTCATGCCTTAAATTGAGAAAAAGGTAATAAAACTTGCCAAGTTAGCCTCTTATTTTTTGATGCCAAGTGATTAAAACGGTAATTTAAAAATATCGTTTCCCAAAATGGATAATCTAATCAGATGAAGCAACAAACCAATCGAATTGCAGCTATTGATATCGGTACGAATTCCTTTCATGCCGTTATTGTTGAGGTTTTTGCCGACGGCAGTTATACCACACTAGATACTTTTAAAGAAATGATTGGGCTTGGTTCGGATGTAGCTAACCATGAAATAGCTCCTGATACCATGGAGAAGGCAGTTTCAGCTATGAAGCACATTCGATTATTGTGTGATCATCAACAGGTGGATACCATTTTGGCCTATGCAACGAGTGCTGTACGTGAGTCGGTAAACGGGGGTGAATTTATTCAGCGTGTTATTGATGAAACCGGTATAAAAATTCAGGCAATCCCGGGGAAACGGGAAGCTCAACTTATAGGCATTGCCGTACAACATGCTTTACACTTAACTGATGAACCTGTTTTGATAATGGATATTGGTGGGGGGAGTGTCGAGTTTATTATTTGTACTCGTAAGGACGTGTTTTTTCTGGAAAGTTTAAAAATAGGGGTGTCTCGATCAGCAGCTCTATTCATTAAAGGCGATCCAGCGCAAAAAAATGAAATCGAATCGCTTAAATCGTTTTATAACGATGCATTAGTACCCGTTTTTAAGGCCGTAACCTTATATAAACCTGTTGCTCTTGTTGGCTCTTCCGGTACGATGGAAAATATTGCAGCTATGATATCATCACGTTTAACAGGTCAAACATCTGTATCGCTGAATCAGTTTGAATATCATAGAAAAGATTTGGAAAAGCTTGCCAAGGAGTTTTTATTTTTGAAGCGTGATGAACGTTTAAAAGTGGATGGATTAGATACAAAACGAGTAGATTTTATTGTTCCGGGTTTGGTTTTGGCTCAACTTGTTCTTGAAAAAACAGGTTTAGAAGTGCTAAAGACCTCGACTTATGCTTTGCGCGAAGGTATGATTTTAGATTATATCAACTCAAATAAAAAACAGTTTGAGTTGTTAGAGGAATTTCCGGATAACCGCGAACGCTCGGTTGTTCAATTATTGAAAAAGTGTAATTGGCATGAGAAGCATTCTACACATGTTTCCAAAATTGCTTTAAAACTGTTTGATGATTTGCGAGCGCATCACGATTTGACCGATCAAGACAGAGAATTGTTGCGATATGCATGTTTACTTCATGATATTGGGTATCATATTTCGCATACGGCACACCATAAACACGCCTTATATATTATTCAACATGCTGAATTAAAGGGATTTGATCAAAATGAAATTGCCATATTAGCACATGTATCACGGTATCACCGGCGTTCAACTCCCAAAAAACGGCATCTTGAATATGTCGCTTTACCTAAAGAAATTCGCAAAAAAATAAAAAAACTAGCTGCATTCATGCGAGTTGCGGATGGTTTAGACCGAAGTCATTTCCAAAATGTGACTCACATCAAGGCTGAACTCAAACCAACTCATTCACAAATAACGATTGCATCTCAAAACGATCCTCAAGTTGAAATTTGGGGAGCAAGTAGAAAATGTGAACTTTTTTGTGATTTATTTGAGCGGCCACTTGAAATTGTGCTATCAGACTTGCCGATTGAACATCAACTCCAGTAACATTTAAGGTTTAAAAGCGCCTAAAAAAGTAAGTTCAACATTGTGTTCTGAAACAATTGCAGTGTGATACCATTGTTGATCGTTAAACTTATGATAAATGTGTTGGTTCACCGTTTTTGTACCGTTAGGGCGTTGATATTCCACTTTGGTGCCATCATCTGAGACAACCACATTGGTAATATGATGCGCAATACTCAAGCCTGCCATCTTTAAATAGGCTTCTTTAATCACCCATTTTTTTAAGAAAACTTCTTTTTGTTGATATTCATTGAGTTGAACAATGGAGTCGATTTCATTGGGGTGGAGCGTTTTGCGATATAAACCCGAATGAATTGGGCGGTCGGATTCTACATCAATTCCAATAGGGCATTCCGAAATAATGGTAGCAGCAACCCCTTTAGAATGCGACCAACTCATGTACCAATCCATAGTTCGCAAAACAGGTTTTCCCGAATGTAAATAATGAACAGGAAAAGGCTGCGTTGGAATAGAAAGAAGTTCACATAAGCCTAATAATTGCAAACGTATAGCAAGTGATTCATTCTTGCCTCTATCATGAGAATGTCGATTAATACGTCCCATTTCTTCGGTGGATATCTTTGGCTCCAGATGTCCAAATTGTTCTAAAACTTTATCAATCGACTGTATGTGAACAAATGCTTTCATGCTAACCTATTGCTGCTGCTTATTGTAATTTTTTATTCCGACATTTAATAAAATCCACAAGCCTGCTAAAATGAATGGGATACTCAACCATTGACCGGTACTCATGAGCACTTCTTCATAAGCTGCTTGTGAAGTTTTTGAGATTTCAATAATAAATCGTGCAGTAAACATATACACCAAAAACACACTTAACATTAAGCCTTCAGGTGGATTGTTTTTAAATGATTTATACATGTAAAATAAAATAGCAATCATGCCCATGTATGAAAGGCTTTCATATAACATAGTTGGATGGCGTGGAAGCATATCCTCGGCTGCAAAAATGATGGCCCAAGGTAAATCGGTAGGTTCTCCAATAATTTCTGAATTGAAAAAATTTCCCAATCGGATAAATGCTGTTCCAAACGCCACGGGAATCATGAGTCGGTCGGCAATCATCCAAAATGAATAAGGTTTGTTTTTTTCAGCAAAGAAATAAATAGCCAAAATAATTCCAATAGCAGCACCATGCGAGGCCAGGCCTCCTTTCCAAATCATTAAAATTTCTAAAGGATTGCTTAAATAATAAGCCGGATCATAAAATAAACAATGCCCCAAACGAGCACCGGCCACTACAGCTACTATCATGTAGGTAAGTAAGCTGTCAATCTGTTTTTGAGTAAAACCGGCTTCACGGAAATGTTTAGCTCCATAATAATAACCTACTACAAAAGAGCCTGCAAAAAGGAGTCCATACCATCGAATGGATAATGGTCCAAAGGTTTCAAACACAAATAGATTTAATGGAATACCGATTAACTGAAACCCGATAAGCAATGCAATGCCTTTAATCCAAAGCGGAAAGTCTTTTTTTTCTTCGTGTTTTGGAGATTTCCGCGTTTTCTTTTTGTTTTGTTCTTGTGTTTGTAAATATGCCCAGCCTAAGTAAGCGAGGATGAGTCCAAATACAGAAACCGGAAAAGGAAGTGGAAACTCAGGAATTGTAAATAGCTCGGGTTTGCCTTCCCAAATAAAGTATTTTTCCATTAGTCGAGTAGTTTATAGGTTGAACCTTGAGGGCCGTCTTCTATTACAATACCGGCTGCTTTTAATTGGTCCCTGATGGCATCAGCGGTTGACCAATCCTTGTTTTTGCGAGCTTCAGCACGAAGCTGAATAACCAAACTCATCACTCCGTCTAGCGCTTTTGCTGTTTGATTTCCTTCAACTTGGGCAACCCAAATGCCTAAAACGCCTAATGCAATTCGTTCTAGCTCAAGTGCAAATTCTTGAATATTAGATGGAATTTCACCTTTACCGATTTGTACACGAAGAGGTCTGAGGGCTTCATACAAAACAGCAATAGCTCTTGCGGTATTGAAATCGTCGTTCATTTCATGAGTAAATGAACGTTTAAATGTTTCAATATCAACAGGATTTGCAGTTCCATTTTTTGCTGAAACCACGGATTTAATCATCTCTTGAAGATTTTTTAGACCTGATTCAGCTGCTTCTAATGCCGATTCAGAAAAATCTGTAGTGCTTCGGTAATGGCTCTGTAACAAGAAAAACCGTATGGTTTCCGGGCTCCACGAGCGAGTTAGCAAGGCATGCTCACCTCGATAAAATTGGCCTAATGAAATGGCATTACCTAAGGATTTACCCATTTTTTGGCCATTTAACGTAACCATATTATTGTGTAACCAATACTTTACGAATTCCTTGTCATGTGCACATTCACTTTGAGCAATTTCGCATTCATGATGTGGGAATTGATTTTCCAATCCTCCCCCATGAATATCAAAGGTTTCGCCCAAATATTTATTCGACATTGCCGAACATTCCACATGCCAACCCGGATAACCAACTCCCCAAGGGGAATTCCATTTCATTAAATGGGTTTCGTCAGCTTTTTTCCATAATGCAAAATCATTGGGGCTGCGTTTACCTTCTGCCGTATCAATCCGAACGCCAGCTAGTTGGTCTTCAAAGTTTCTGCCACTTAATTTTCCGTAATCTTTATCCGAACTTACATCGAAGTAAACATTTCCGTGAACTTCGTAGGCATGACCTTTTTCAATAAGAGCTTGAATCATTTCAATTTGTTCGGGGATGTGTCCGGTAGCTCTTGGAGTGATATCCGGTCGGTGAACACCTAAGGCATCCATATCTCGAAAAAATGAATTGGTGTATTTCTCGGCTATTTCCATGGGTTCGAGGCGTTCAACTCGGGCTTGTTTTGCCAACTTATCTTCACCGGCGTCAGCGTCATCTGTTAGGTGACCCACATCGGTAATGTTCATCACGTGACGAACTTTATAGCCTAGATATCTCAAATATCGTACGATAATATCAAAAGCAACATAACTTTTGGCATGACCTAAGTGGGCATCGCCATAAACGGTTGGGCCACAAACATATATACCAACAAAGTTTTCATGAATAGGAGTGAACAGTTCTTTTGAGCGCGAAAGGGTATTGTAAACGTGTAGTTTTTCCATAGTCTGTAAATTTGGCAAAAAATAGGCATTAAGCAGCTGTTTTTTTGCAAAAAAATGTGGGTTCTGTCAGGGGTTTTTCAGAGAGTAAAAAAGCGCTTTTTCTAAGTGGCTTGATGAAAAGAGTTGTATCTTTACCGCTGAACTTTTTACGATTAATGAAAGCATATGGAATATTTGAAAAATCTTGGTCTTGAGGCATTTAACAAAGGAACAAGCACAGGACAACTTTTTTTGGGTGAAGAATCTCACGTGTTAGAAAGTTATTCTCCCGTTGATGGTAAACTTATTGGTCGAGTATCGGTTACCTCAAAACAAGAGTATGAGCAAGTAGTTGAAAAAGCACAAGAAGCATTTAAGGTTTGGCGGATGATGCCAGCCCCAAAACGAGGCGAAATTGTACGTCAGATTGGGAATGAATTGCGTAAGCACAAAGATGATTTAGGCCGATTGGTTTCTTATGAGATGGGTAAGATCTATCAGGAAGGCTTGGGCGAAGTTCAGGAAATGATTGATATTTGTGATTTTGCTGTTGGTTTATCGCGACAATTATATGGATTAACCATGCATTCCGAGCGCCCGAATCATCGTATGTACGAACAGTATCATCCGCTTGGTATTGTTGGTGTTATATCTGCTTTTAACTTTCCGGTTGCCGTTTGGAGTTGGAATGCGATGTTGGCTGCTGTTTGTGGTGACGTTATTATCTGGAAACCATCGGAAAAAGTACCTTTATGTAGCGTTGCATGTGCTAATATCATTAAAAAAGTATTGAAGGATAACAATTTACCGGAAGGCATTTTTTCTATTATAAACGGGGATCGTCAGGTTGGGGAGTGGTTAACTTCTGACTCCCGAGTGCCATTGATTTCGGCAACCGGCTCAATCCGAATGGGAAAACAAGTGGCTCAAGTTGTAGGTGCACGTTTAGGAAAAACCATTCTTGAATTGGGTGGAAATAATGCCATCATTATAAGTGAACATGCCGATATCGAAATGGCAATTCGTGCAACTGTATTTGGCGCCGTTGGAACTGCAGGCCAACGATGTACATCTACTCGTCGATTAATTATTCATGAGTCTATTTTTGATGAAGTAACAGCTCGACTCAAAAAAATCTACGAAAGTGTTCGCATCGGCAATCCTCTTGAATCAGGAACTTTAGTAGGACCGCTAATTGATAAAGATGCGGTTACTATGATGCAATCAGCCTTGAAAAAATTGTTGGAAGAAGGCGGTACCGTGGTAACAGGCGGTGAAATTTTACATGGAAATGGATTTGAAACAGGTACTTATGTAAAACCTGCTCTTTGTATCGCTGAAAATCATTACGAAATCGTTCAACACGAAACATTTGCTCCCATTTTATATTTGATTAAGTATAAAACCTTAGATGAAGCAATTGCTTATCAAAATGGGGTAGTACAAGGTCTGAGTTCATCCATGTTTACCTTAAATATGCGCGAATCAGAGGTATTCTTGAGTCACTTAGGGTCTGATTGCGGTATTGCGAACATCAATATAGGAACGAGTGGTGCCGAAATTGGTGGCGCTTTTGGCGGAGAAAAAGAAACAGGTGGTGGACGCGAGTCGGGTTCAGACGCCTGGAAAGCTTATATGCGGCGTCAAACCAATACCATTAATTGGGGTGCAGAATTGCCACTAGCTCAGGGCATCCACTTCGATATTTAATCAAAATTTCCCAAACAAGCCTTAGAATTATGCACTAAGGCTTGTTTTTTACAATGCAGCTTCTAAACGTTTGATCAATTCGGGTATAAATGAGAGATGTTCAGGTTTCATAAAAACCGATCGAAGAACAGTGGTGTAAGGAGTGTCGATAATCAAATTTGGAAAGGTTGCCTGTACCTGTTCTGAAGGCATTTGGAATAAACTGACATGAAATCCGTTACTGGGATTAGCTTGCATCCCCTTACTAAATATGCGTTTACAATAATCAGACAATTCCGATGAGCTTTTCGCTGAATTAGGTGCGTAAATCGCAACATCTAACTCTATAGAATGCAAAACAGAAAAGGAACTGTTTTCTTGAAGCTTTGATTGAAACAATAATGCGGCTTCTCTGCAATCCATCAAAATAGCACCCAAACCTGATTCTTGTAAAGGATAGACCTGTAATGTAGCCCAAAAAGCAGCTGCACTTGCACCAGCGCGTGAACATTCT
>CAZIQX010000127.1:0-8161 GCA_964541325.1 uncultured Chitinophagales bacterium
ATGCCTTATCAAAATGTAACGGTTGACCAAGCCCGCTCAATCGTGGAATACATTCGAACCGTACAAAAATAATGGGCTAAAATACAAACATAACAACAATTCGCAGACTGAATTCGGCTTCCTACTCTTGCAAAGTAGCCTCTCCTCGTTCTTCTGCACTTATGGAGATCAACACTATGAAACAATCAACAACATGGCTTTCTTTGCTCGTTGCAGCCGGTTTGTTGGCCTCTTGTGCCAGTAAAACCGACTTAGGCGGACATCAAGAAGCTGCTCAAAAAGTCTATGTCGCTCCGGGCGAACACGACGAATTTTATGGATTTATGTCGGGCGGGTACAGCGGTCAGCTTACCGTGTACGGCATTCCTTCCGGTCGCCATTTATTCACCATTCCCGTGTTTTCACAAGCACCGGTAAGTGCATATGGTTATTCCGAAGAAACCAAACCCATGTTGGAAACTTCTTATGGATTTATTCCTTGGGGTGATGCACACCATCCGGAACTTTCTCAAACCAATGGTGAAGTGGATGGTCGCTGGATTTTCATCAACGAAAATAACACGCCTCGTATCGCTCGAATCGACCTAAAAACCTTCCGAACGGAAGAGATTATTGAGATTCCAAACTCTGCCGGGAACCACGCTTCTTCGTTTGTAACGATGAACACCGAATACGTTTCAGCAGCAACTCGCTTTTCCATTCCTGTTGATGGTGGTAATAAAGATGTTGCAATTGATTCCTACAAAGAGAATTTCGGTGGAACCATCACTTTTGTGAAAGTAAGTGATAAAGGAAACATGGATATCGAATTTCAGATCTTAGTTCCTGGTTTTAACTACGACTTATCTCACGCCGGGAAAGGAATTTCTGAAGGTTGGGCATTCTTCACTACGTACAATACCGAACAAGCACATACTTTGCTGGAAATCAATGCCTCACAAGCGGATAAAGATTTTATAGCTGCGGTTAACTGGAAAAAAGCTGTTGAGTTAGTAAAAGCCGGTAAAGGTAAAAAAATGGCGGGCTTACATACCGTAAACCGTTTCGACCACAGTACCGGAACAGCTACTTCTGAGCTCAAAAAAGAAGTCATCACTTTAAATCCAAAAGATCATCCTGATATAATTTACTTCCTTCCTACCCCAAAATCTCCTCATGGAGTTGATGTGGATCCTTCGGGTCGTTTCATTGTAGGTGGTGGAAAATTAGCTACTGTCCTTCCGGTTCACTCATTTGAAAAAATGCTGAAAGCCATTGAAGACAAAGAATTTGAAGGCGAAGCCGGTGGCATTCCAATTCTTAAATACGATGCCATTATTCATGCTGAAGTTGAAAATCCGGGTCTTGGGCCTCTTCACACCGAATTCGACGGCAAAGGTTTTGCGTACACCACAGCGTTCTTAAGTTCAGAAGTAGTAAAATGGTCACTGGAAACCTTTGAAGTTGTTGACCGCATCGAAACGTACTATTCTCCGGGTCACTTAATGATTCCCGGTGGCGACTCTCGTAAACCTTGGGGTAAATACTTGGTTGTGTTGAACAAAATCACCAAAGATCGTTATTTACCAACCGGACCTGAGTTATTCCACTCTGCGCAGTTAATCGATATTTCCGGCGATAAAATGAAATTATTGCTTGATTTCCCCACCGATGGCGAACCTCACTATGCTCAAGGTATTGCTGCTGAAGTGATTAAAAATAATCAGGTTCGATTCTTCCCTCTATCTGACAACAATCACAAATGGGTCGTAAAATCAGAAAAAGAAACAGGTGTGACACGTGATGGCAACGTTGTTCATGTGAAGATGTCGTCAATCAGAAGTCACTTTATGCCGGATAACATCGAAGGTATTAAAGTTGGTGATGAAGTGTATTTCCATGTTACGAACCTGGAACAAGATTGGGATTTACCACACGGATTCTCCATTTTGGGCAACAATAATTCAGAATTGTTGATTATGCCCGGTGAGACACTCACGTTAAAATGGACACCAACACGCGAAGGTATTTTCCCCTTCTACTGTACCGATTTCTGTAGTGCACTGCATCAGGAAATGCAAGGATATGTACGCGTTTCGCCCAAAAACAGCAAAACGCCTATCAAATTCAACACCAACAAATAACATTTTTGGTTAGTGAGCTTCCGTAGGTTTTTTAAAAATCTGCGGAAGTTAGCTTAAACGACATTTATTGTCACACATACTATTACCCCAAAAGATTGGGTTGGCTGTTTCAACATGAGTTTCCATTCTATTTGTTCTTTAGTTGTTCCCTGGACAGCTCCTGCTTGGACTTTACCTCTCTGGACAGCTCCTGCTTGGACTTTTACCTCCCTGGACTGCTCCTGCTGTCCAGGTTTGAGTATAGCAGGAACTGGACACAGAGGAAAAAACAACTCATGAATTGAAACAGCTCCAACCCAATCCTTTTTTTCTCCCGTACGGCCTAATGCCACAATTCTTACTCCTATGAAACGCTTACCTCAATATCTATTTGCAGCCGCAGTTTTCCTTATTCTGAGCGTTTATGTTTTCCCTATTTGGAAAATTGATTTGAGAGCTCCACAATACCCCGAAGGAATCGGCTTATTGATTTGGGTAGATCAGATTACCGGTCAACAACCTCAGGATTTAAAAAATATTAACGGCTTAAATCACTATATCGGCATGAAAGAAATCGTGCCTGAATCCATTCCGGAACTCGTTTGGATGCCATGGCTTTTTGGCGGATTATTCGGATTCGGACTACTTGTTTTAGCACTCAATAAACGAGCTTGGTACACCGCATGGACCGCTTCTTTTCTTGGATTAGGCGTGGTCGGTTTGGTTGATTTTTACCTTTGGGGATACGATTACGGCCACAATCTAGACCCAACTGCCCCAATTCGTGTTCCCGGAATGACCTACCAACCACCACTTATTGGCAGTAAACAATTACTGAACATGAATGCCCTTTCCATTCCTGATATTGCTGGCGTACTCGTCTTTTTATCGATGGCTTTAGCTATTGCCGGACTCGTGATTTTATACCGAAAATCACTCCCCGGAAAACTATCCTTTTTGTTTTTGATAGGCATGATGGGTTTACAAAGTTGTGCAGAAGGCCCCAAAGAGCCCGATTTAAAACTGGACGCCTGCGCTTATTGCACGATGAAAATCACACAGCTTCCCTTTGTAACACAAACGCAAACTGAATTCGGAAAAGCCCATTTTTTTGACTCCATTGAGTGTCTTGCAGCTTATGAGTTAAAGCATGGATTAGATCAAGAAAAATCATGGGTGACTCATTTTGGCACAAATCCTGAATGGATTTCTTTACCTCAAGCTCATTTCATCTACAATAAAGAAATTAAATCTCCTATGGGATTGAGCTTGGTGAGTTTTAAAGACGAGCATGAAATGCACGAATTTCATCAAATTTATGGCGGCAAAACTATGAATTGGGATGACGTTAAATCCTTCGTAAAAGAAGCCTGGAACTTGTAAACCATTTCATCATGAAACTCTTTCTTGCTCTACTTATCCTTTTTGTAGTTCTTGATGCTAATAGTCGGGCGCAAGTGCGTGTGCGTCCCGGTGACTCCATTCAAGAAAAACTCAATACCGCTGTTTCAGGTGATACAATTTGGTTCGATAGCGGAATCTATGAAAAGGTAAGTTTGAGAGTGGATAAGGCGTTACATCTTCGAGGCAATAAGGATGCTGTTCTTGTTGGCGCCGATACCGGTTCAATCGTTCAAATAGTGCATTCAAATGTAACGGTATCCGGTTTATCGTTCGAAAAAACGCCTATCAGCTTTATACGGGAGTACGCGGCGATTGAGGTTATCCGCTCTAAACATATAACCCTTAGTGGAAATCGCTTTAAGGATAATTTCTTCGCCGTGTATCTTTCTGATAGTCAGGATATTGTAATTCGGGATAATCATGTGCAGGCCTCAAATGAGCGGGAAAGTAATTCCGGAAATGCTATTCACGCCTGGAAATCAGAAAAAATCATCATTGAAAACAATCATTTAGAGGGTCATCGCGACGGAGTGTATCTTGAATTTGCTCGCAATGTTCATGTGAAAAACAATGTAAGTACAAAAAATTTACGTTATGGCTTGCACTTTATGTTTTCCGATTCTTGCACGTACGAACAGAACCGTTTTGAGAACAATGGCGCAGGTGTAGCCGTTATGTATTCCAAGTTTGTAAACATGCATCATAACACGTTTGTTCGGAACCAAGGCGCTAATACCTATGGACTTTTACTCAAAGAAATATTTGATAGTGAAATGGCTTATAACACATTTTACGACAACACGATAGCGATTTATTTGGAAGCATCGAATCGGGTTTTAGCTCATCATAATACGTTTGAAAAAAATGGCTGGGCTATCAAACTGAAAGCCAACTCCATTTCCAATCGGTTTGAGAAAAATAATTTTATGGGCAATGTGTTTGACTTAGCCACAAACAGTCGACAGAATTACAATGAATTAGAAGGTAATTATTGGTCACAATTTAATGGTTATGACTTAGATAACAACGGCATTGGCGATACAGCTTATCGTCCTGCACGTCTTTTTGGTGCTTTAATTGATAAAGAGCCCCTTGCTTTATTGTTGGTTCATTCCCAATTCGCACAACTACTCGATTGGGTAGATGCTGTTATGCCCATCTTAACGCCTGAGTCGCTTAAAGACAAGGCTCCACGTATGAAACCTATTACTTATGATACGCATTGAAAACCTGCAAAAATCGTTTGGAAAACGCACGATTTTACGAGACATCACCTTAACTATAAATCCCGGAAAAGTTACCGCGTTAATTGGTCCGAATGGCGCCGGAAAATCAACATTAATCAAATCTATGTTGGGTTTGGTTAAACCTGAAAAAGGAAACATCTTTATTGATGATACTCCTGTTTCAAACGAAAAAGTTCGATGCATGTTAGGCTATATGCCACAAACTCCCCAATTTCCTCCTCACATGACCGTGCGCGAAATCATGGAATTTGTGCAAAAATTGAGGAAAGACGCCCCACATCGCGACATGAAACTGCTGAATCAATTAGGCTTACAGTACGAATTAGATAAACCGTTTAGAACTTTATCAGGTGGAACAAAACAAAAAGTAAGCGCCGTAATAGCTTTTTTATTTTTCCCGAATGTTCTGATTTTAGATGAGCCTACAGCAGGTTTAGATCCTATTTCTGCCCTAACGTTTAAACAGCGTGTCCGCGACGAAGCTTCAGCGGGGAAAACCATTCTTTACACCTCACACATCCTTCAGGAAATTGAAGAACTTGCCGACGAACTCATCTATTTGCAAGATGGAAAAGCAGTGTTGCATGTGGAACTTAAACAGTTTCTTCAAGCACATAAAACAGAATCATTGGAACAAGCTTTAGCCGCACACATCGCAACACAGGAGGCCGCCTAATGGGAAAGACCTTGTTTTTATTTCAATTTAAAAATCAGCTTCGCAGTAAGTGGGTGTATTTTCTTTTTTCAGCTATCACACTTTTAGCTGATTTGATGTTACGCTTTAGTGGAGACGGAGCTCGTAGTATATTGAGCCTCATTAACTTAGCTTTATTTTTTATTCCCGTGATTGTGGCTATTCAAACGGCGATGTTTGTGTATGGTAATCGGGAATACATCGAATTAGTGCTCACCCAACCGGTTAAACGTGGCGTGTTAATTGTTCAGCTTTGGCTGGCATTTTGGGCGCCGATTGCACTTGCTATTCTGTTAGGAATGACTCTTCCGTTTGTATATCAACAAACTGGTTGGCCTTACCTTGGTGCTGTTACATCATTAGCCGGAATTACGATTGTTTTGGCCAGTATTTTTTCGCTCTTAGCGGTTTCCATCACTTTGAAATATGATGACAAAGCCAAAGGTTTAGGTGCTTTACTTGCATATTGGTTGTTCTTAAGTATTGTTTACGATGGACTTATGCTTTTTTTGATTCAAGCTCTCTCTGATTTTTCGCTTCGTGAAGTAAGTCTAGCAGCAGTTTTACTCAATCCGGTTGACCTTTCCCGAATTTTGCTCTTAATGATAAACAATGGAGCCGCATTGTTGGGTGTTACCGGTGCGTTATTTGAACGATTTGTGGGAACGGGATTCGGAATGGCAACTATCGGCTTTCTTTTGTTGATATGGTTATTTATCCCGGGCTTGGTCTCTTACAGAACATTTTTAAAGAAAGATTTTTAAGACTTATTAGTCTTTTTATTCCGAGCTCTTTATTTTGCACGTTTTCAACACATCAACCACACTGTTATGCAAACTTTATTAGTCCATGAATTACCACGAGGCAAACGCCATCATCATGTTATAGAAGCTTTTGATGGTTTAGAACTTCTTGATTCCCTTCAAATCGTTGTAGATCACGATCCTATGGGATTACGTACACAATTTCAACGATTTCGTGAAGGTCAGTTTAGCTGGGAATTAATAAAAAAAAGTAATGGGCTCTATCATTATTCCATCCAAAAAATCGATTACGCTCCTGCCAATCAACGTCCAATTATGGAAGAAGAATTGCACTGCGGGTGTGGTCATCATTAAACAAAACCCATGAAAACATTAACCACATTTATCCTTTCAGTTACGGCTGATATTGCTGAGAAAAGCACAATTTCAAAAAATTTTTTTAAGACAGATGGCTTTCGAGCCATGATGTTCAGTTTTGCAGCCGGCGAAGAACTCACCGATCATTCATCTAAAAAGCAGGGAATACTTCACGTATTGTCAGGTAAAGGAGTTTTTGCAACGGAATCAGAAACAGTACAACTCGAAGAAAACTCGTGGATTCACATTCCGGCAGAGCTCACCCATCGTGTTAAAGCTGAAAGTGATTTGCACTTTTTGTTGTATCTAGTTGGCTGATTGCTGATTGCTGATTGCTGATTGCTGATTGCTGAAAGAAACCGCTAAGAAATAAAATTCGAATTTCGAAGAGAGTGTTCAAACAAGTGTGTCATTGGTTTTAACCACTCAATCATAAATCAGAAATCATAGATCATAGATCATAGATCATAGATCATAAATCAGAAATCCCCAGACCCCTTACTACTTACAACTGAAACCTTTAAACCTTTACACCTTTACTACTCTAAACCTATATAACTTTTCCTAACACCTAAAACCTTACAACTTACACCTTTCCAACATGCCTCCCGTTAGTCGCTTTTTCCTAAAATCCGGATTTATTTGGCTGGTTATTTCCATGCTTTTGTACGGATTTCAACAACTCGAACCCAATTTTCGTATCGCCTACCATCATAGTCTTGGTTTAGGTTGGGTGACCCAAATGATTATTGGCGTGGCAATTTGGATGTTTCCTCGATGGAGTAACGAATTACCCAAAGGACCTATGTGGGTTTGGTGGTTGGTTTATATCACGCTAAATCTAGGCTTACTGATACGCCTTATTTCAGAACATTTTATGATTCACTGGCCTTCTGTGATGTCACCCATGTTGATTTTTTCGGGCATTCTGCTTTGGATTTCGATGATGGCTTTCATCATTATTATGTGGAAACGTGTTAAACCGAAATTCAGCTGATATGCCAAAAGTAAGTTTAGCGTTTATCCGATGGTCTCTGATTCAATTGGGAATAGCTTCCACAATCGGACTCCTACTTTTAATCAGCAAAGCAACCGGTGAATGGATGCACATTTGGATGATTCGTCCCTTACACACCGAAGGCATGTGGTTTGGCTGGATAATCAATTTAGTATTAGGAACGGCTTGGTGGATTATGCCCAAACGACACGATTTCCCCGATAAATACGGAAATCAAGTTTTGGGATGGATTAGCTTTGTTCTTATTCAAGGGGATTGGCTTTATCGCGTTCTTATCGACGCTCACCATGCTCCGATGTTGGTGCGCTTTCTGCCTCTTTTGGGGATGATAAGTTTTGTTTGGGGAATTTGGCCTCGCCTCAAACACATGATTCATGAACATTAAGCGAAAAATCTCGCATTTGACGCCCTTATAAATCATTTTAGCGTCATCCTTTAAAAATCCATCCCTGTTCTCGACACTTGGACTACTTGTTCACTAATTATTTTAATAGTAATTACGACTACTATTTCTTTTTATATGAATTCAGTGTATTTTGTCTTTAGAAAACTTTCAAATATTCTGATCTGATGAG
>CAZIQX010000127.1:8171-10153 GCA_964541325.1 uncultured Chitinophagales bacterium
CTTTCAATGCTCTATTTCTAAATAATGAAAGCCCTTCTTGCCTATCCTGCCTTAGTTTATCTCATTATCACCCTGGTTTCAGGAATGTGGATTCGAGTGCAGTGGCTTGTTCCTGATTGGGCCTTTTTTACTCAAAAATTTGCCATTCATGCTCACTCACATCTCGCTATGTTGGGTTGGCTGTTCCCTGCTTTTTTGTTTTTGTTGATGAAATCCCCAAAACAGCCAACGAAAGCGCAAAAAGTGAGCATTGGAAGCTTACATGTTCTCATCATTGCTATGTTTCCCGCCTTCCTAATCGAAGGGTACGCCTTCTTTTCCATCTTATTTTCATCCCTATTTCTCGTTGTGAGTTACGTACTCATTTGGCAATTTCGCACCGAACTTGAATTACGCACAAATCCTCTAAAACAATGGGCTGTAGCACTTTATCTGATATCAACAATCGGGCCTTGGGCTTTAGGTGGTGCCACTGCTTTCGGTCCTGAATGGCTTTCTGCCTGGATTGCATGGTTTTTGCATCTGCAATTTAATGGATGGGTGACATTTGCTGTCTTTGCTTTGTTTTGGAATTCTGCTTCACTATCCTCCTACCACATAAACGCCATCCACACACTTGGTCTGTCAACGATTTTTATTTCCTTTGGGATGATGTTTCCTAAGCCAAGCACATTGCTTTGGATAACCACTTTGATAGCCGGTGCGTCGCTTTTTTTTAGTTCCGTATATCTTCTCCTACTTCACAAACCCTATAGTAGAAGCCAAACGATTGGGCGATTTTTGCTTAGCCTATTGCTTTTAAAATCCATCTTTCTTGGTGGAATTGGACTTGATGTAGTGCAAACCTACGTACATCATGTAAACCAAGCTAGAGTCGCTTTTACCCATACTGCATTGCTCGGAATTGCAACGCCCTTTTTGCTCATGAATCTTGATTTAAAACGCCATTATTTATTGGGATTTATCACTTCAGCCTGGTGGATGATTCTATTTCTTTGGATTGAAACCTTTGGACTATATGGAACTTTAAGCTTACCGGTTTCTATTCAAGTTATATATCTCATTTTAGGATTTTTTCTTTTAGCTCTTCTAATTCTGGGTTTAATCGTCAATCGTAACAAAAGTCACGCACAAAGAACTCAACAAGCCTTATTTTTGCAATCATGAATAGCTCACTTCCATATCGCCTGATTTCAGGATTCATGAGCACTTTGCTCTTATGGAATCTGTGTGGCTGGTGGTTGTATCCTGTAGTTCACGGTGTGGTAGATCAATATGTAAATTCAGGAGAGGTGTGTTGCAACGGCGCTGAAATTTGCTGCTGTAAAGCCGGTGGTGCTGATGCCTGCTATTGTTTACCTAATCAAGAACATAACGATGACACTCCACTCGTTTGTGGAATATCTACCCCTGATGCTCAACCTAATGCTGAAGATAACGGCGTTTTGGTATTTTTTGAACTCAGAGCTACATTAAGTAAAATCACGATTAATCATCCTTTTACACAGCCCCCTAAAAAACGAGTTATCCATAAAGATAAACCTACCAAGGGATTTACTTTCGAGTTGTTGAGGCCTCCTTTATTTCATCAAGATTTATATGAGTTTAGTTAAAAACTAGACCATTTTTTGTTGGACTCAAATAAACCCGATTGCTTACAAGCACTGTTATAGTCGAATATTTATCAATGAGTATTTGAAATGGATTGTATCATGATTCGATACATCATCAATTCTTTTGTTGATTGAGTAATTCGGCTTATATGGGCTTTTTGATCCACTCTTTATTCAAATTCACATTTATAAGCCAATCATAGGAAATTGTAATGTTTAAACAGCTCATTACCCTATTGAGTATGTTTTTTATCATACTCAGTTTTTCAGCTCAGGCACAATCTATTATTGAATGTACACTGATTGATTCCGAGACAAATGAAGTAATTCCGTCAGCTACTTACCGATACGATCAACAAAAAGGTGTGT
>CAZIQX010000128.1:0-10141 GCA_964541325.1 uncultured Chitinophagales bacterium
CCTTTAAACCTCTACAACTTTATAACTTTTGCTAACACCTTACACCCAACACCTTACACCTTATAAAACATGAACCATTTAATTATTAAAGAGATACGAGCAATCATGCTCAGTCCAAAATTCTCGCTAACTCTAGTTGCTTGTTCAATACTCATAGTATTAAGTATTTATACAGGCATCACTGAGTATAAAGCAAGTATGCGACTTTTTGAAACCGCGCAGCAAATTGAAGCGACTAATTTTCAAGAAGCACGTAATCTAATGTCGGCCAGTGCATTAGTCCATCGTAAACCCAACCCCTTGCACATATTTGCCACCGGGATTCATTTTGATATTGGACGATTAACCTCTATTACACGTTGGTTCGATCCGGAATTAAATCGTTCTATGTATTCTGAAACTCCAATATTCGCCCTGTTCCGAATGCTCGACTTAAACTTCATTTTTCAGGTGATTCTCACCCTGTTTGCTATTTTGTTTACGTATGATGCCATCAGCGGGGAAAAAGAATCTGGAACTCTGAAACTTATATTTTCCAATTCAGTGAGTCGTTCCGGTTATTTATTAGCCAAATTTGTAGGAAGTTCTTTAGGCTTATTAGCCCCTCTACTTATTCCCATTTTGTTAGGTTTATTAATCATTCAAGCATTCGGAATTCAGTTTTCTTCCCAAGATTGGTGGGCTGTAGTCACCTTTCTTGGCGCAGGTTTTCTGTTGGTTTTCGTTTTTTTAGTTCTTGGCTTAAGTGTTTCAGCATGGACCCAAAAAAGTTCTTATTCCTTTTTAGTTCTGTTAGCTATTTGGATAACTACGGTTTTAATTATTCCCCGTGCCGGCGTTATTGCCACCGATTCATTGATTTCCGTACCAAGCGACTCCGAATTGGCTAGTTTAAAAAGTGCCTTTGCTAACGAGCGAAATGCAGCTTTTTCAAAAACATTAAGTGAAATTTTTTCAAAGAGAAATGAGCTCACTGCTGGCATGACCGATGAACAAGCCCGGACATTTCGCAAAGAAAAAGAATTTGAATGGATGCAAGAAGACGAACAAATTCGAAACGAAAAAGATGCAGAAATTGCAGCCTATGGCGTAAAATTGATGGAAGAAATTCATAATAAACGGCAAGAAAAAGCACGATTGGCTTTTAAATTGGCACGTATTTCTCCGGTTGCATCGTTTCAACTTATTGCAATGAACCTTACACAAACCGATTTAGAGCTAAAAACACGATATCAACGAGCTGCTAATCAATATAAAACCGAATTCACCAACTATTTAACTGCTAAACAAAAAGAAACGGGCGACCCCGGTGGATTTCGAATTGAAGTGAGTGATGAAGGTTTTAAGTTTGATATGGGTCGAGAAACCGGTTTAGATTTTTCCGATAGACCTCGTTTTCAACATCCTGAAACAACTTTACAAGAACAATTTTCTACCCTTTTAATAGATATCATATTGATGAAATTAAGCGCTTTAATCCTTTTAGCTTTTGGTTTCGTGGGTTTTATCCGATACGATATGCGATAAAACCCGCCTCACTGTAACAAATATTCACAGAAGCATAACATCAGATTGGTTACCTTAGTAGCCCTTTTTAATCTAAAAAATTTATCTATGTTGAAATTTGTTCAGGTATTGTGTCTGTTTTTAGGCTTGTCTATTCCTGTTTTTGCCCAATCCGTTGTTGTTAACGAATACTTTAATGCAAGTGCAAAAGAAACCGAATGGGTAGAGTTGGTTGTAGTTGAGACAAGTGATTTACGAGGATATCACCTCAAAGATTACACCGGAACCGGTAATCCAAGCGGCGATTTAATCTTTTCACAAGATGCCCTTTGGCAAACGGTTGAACAAGGAACAATACTTGTTTTAATAGGAGTCGATGTTCCTCAAACTGAAGATTTAGACGGTACTGATGGCTTATTAATTGTTAAAGTAAACAATACAACTTATTTCTCAGGTTCACAATTTAACATCGCAAACGGTTCTGATGCCATTCAAATAACCAATTCAAGCGATGTTCACGTACATGGAATTTCTCATGGATCGGATAATGTTAGCTCTTTGCCTGCTCCCAAAGCGCACTTTTCAGGTTCGTTAACATCAAATACTTCAAATGGCTTTCTAGCAACAACAGAAAAAGCTGATTTTTCCAATTCCACAAAATTACAACGTATAACCTCACCAACCCTCGGAGCAGGAAACGACACCGACAACACGGCATTAATTGCCTCGTTCAAAGCTCCTGAACAAGAAGCAACGCTCAAGTTTTCGCAAGGTGCAACAGGTTTATCAAATGGCTCTGAAGTTGATTTTGGAACTATTTTTGCCAATTCGGAAACCACTTTAAATTTTGCAATCACCAATTTAGGCCTGGATATTCTTCAAGTTACCGACATTCAACTTACAGGAACTGACTTCGCTTTTACCACACCTTTGGAATCATCTCAACTCGAAAATCTGGATTTAATTGAATTTTCAATTGCTTATCAACCACGTGCAGCGGGTGAATCTAGCGGTTCGTTAAGTTTTTCTTCAAATGATGCCAATCAACCAACGGTAACAATCACACTAAAAGGAAATGCCCTCGATGATAATGCCATTGCAAGTATTGCTGATATTAGAAATCTGCCTTTAGGTTCGATTGTAACAGTTGCCGGACGAGTAACAGTTGCCAATGAATTTAACGGCCCATCATATTTTCAAGATGGAACAGCCGGTTTATCTATCTTTTCTCCGGCTTTTCATGCAGCGGTTCAACGAGGTGATTCAGTTCAAATAACCGGCCCCCTTTCTGAATTTGGTACAACCACGAATGGTAGAGGTTTGCTTCAAATCTCAGGCTCCGAAGTTTCTTTTAATGTAATTGATACTGAACGTGTAATTCCGGAACCGAAAACGGTAACGATTTCACAACTTCAGGAAATCCATCAATCTCAGCTGGTAAAGATTGAAAATGTGACTTTTGGTTCTGCCGGCAGTTTTCAGGGAAATACGAACTATGATATCAGTGATGGAACGGGCAGCATCCAAATTCGAATTGATGGCGATACCGACCTACTCAACGCTACCATACCATCAGAACCAGTTGATGTTATCGCTGTTGTGAGTCGATTTGGTGGAACGATTCAAGTTCTTCCACGCTCTGTAGAGGATTTAGCTATCGAAGAAGTTGAAATTCCCGGTTCTGATATTCCTCTCGATCACACGTTCGACGTAGTTACCTGGAATGTAGTATGGTTTGGTAGTCCAAGCGAGGGTCCCTCCGACGATCAACTTCAAATTGATAATGTTGCCGAAGTAATTCAAACCATGGACGCTGATATTTATGCCTTGCAGGAAGTTGCCAGTACAACTGCCTTCAATGCAATGATTGCCAAACTCGAAGGTTATCGAGGATTTATTGCACCAATTTCTCAAACTCAAAAAACAGCTTTTGTTTTTAAAACTTCCGTGGTGGATTCTCTTTCTTCCGGATTTATTAGCACCAATTGGTCAAACTCAAACAGTTGGGCAACCGGACGTTATCCTTATGAGTTTATTGTGAATGTGACTATCAACAACAAAACAGAGCTTTTGTACGTGAATAATATTCACGCAAAAGCTTTAGGTGATGCAGAAAGTTATGAACGTCGAGTGAACGACTCCCAAGAACTGAAGCAATTGTTAGATGCTACGCGTCAGACCGAGAAATACATTTTATTGGGCGATTACAACGATTTTATCAACAAATCGACCTATACATCGGCTTCTGAATCACCTTATCAAAATTTTGTGGATGATCCGAACAATTGGAAAGTAATTACGCAATCGTTAGAAGAACGGGGATTAACTTCTTACCGCAGTTCAAGCATGATCGACCACATCACGATGTCGAATGAACTGTTCTCTTATCATATTGATGGTTCTGAACAGATTGAAAATCCGGTTTACATTGGAAATTACCTCTCTACAACCTCAGATCACTATCCGGTAAAAACGCGCTTTATTTGGGGAGACCCTGTTGCAAATGAACTCACCGATGTGCGTCCACAACACATAGTTTTAGAGCAAAACTATCCAAACCCGTTTAACCCAAGTACATCCATAGCTTTTACGTTAGACAAAGCCCAAGAGGTTGAATTGACCGTGTATTCCGTTTTAGGTAAAAAAGTAACAGAACTCGTTGCCGGACAAACGTATGCAGCCGGGCGACATGAAATTCGTTTTGATGCGTCCCGTTTGGCATCAGGAACGTATGTGTATCAACTGAGAACCGGCGACGGACGAATGATGAGCCGAATGATGACCTTGATTAAATAAAAGAAATAACTCTCCAAATAAAAAAGGCATCCTGCTTTCGCAGGATGCCTTTTTTTTAACAATCAATCGTATTATGCTTTAAAAATGCGACCAATCAATTCAGCAGTACGAGCAGAATAACCGGCCTCATTATCATACCAACCTACAACTTTAACGAGGTTGCCATCAACTTTGGTAAGTTCTGAATCAAAGATACAAGAGTATGGATTTCCAATGATATCGGTGCTAACCAATTGTTCATCAGAATACTCAAGAATACCTTTGAGTTTACTCATAGAAGCACGTTTAAATGCATCGAGAACTTCTGGAAGAGTGGTTGATTTACCTACAACTGCGGTGAAATCGGTTAATGAACCGGTTGGAACGGGAACGCGAACTGCTCCACCATCCAATTTTCCATTCAAGTGTGGTAATACCAATCCAACTGCTTTAGCCGCACCGGTCGAAGTTGGAACGATGTTGATAGCAGCAGCACGAGCACGACGTAAATCTTTGTGAGGTAAGTCTAAGATATTTTGGTCGTTTGTGTATGCGTGGATCGTTGTCATGAAGCCTTTTTCAACGCCAAACGCATCATCCAATACTTTAACCATTGGAGCTAAACAGTTCGTAGTACAGCTCGCGTTGGAGTAAATCAATGTATCTTCATCAATTTCATCATCGTTTACACCCAATACGATGGTTTTTACATCACCGGTAGCAGGCGCAGAAATAATCACTTTTTTAGCACCGGCAGTAATGTGAGCCATAGCTTTTTCTGACTTGGTGAAAATACCGGTTGACTCAACCACTACATCAATGTTGTGAGCAGCCCATTTTAAATTAGCAGGATCGCGCTCAGCGGAAACGACTACAGTTTTTCCATCAATTACTAAGCCTTCAGCTGATGCTGAAACTGAACCCGCAAATTTCCCTTGAGTTGAATCGTGTTTGAAAAGGTGAGCTAGTGTTTTGGTGTCTGTTAAATCGTTAACAGCTACTAATTCGTAAGCATCTTTGTACTGTGTTAAAATGTTACGAGCTACAAGACGACCAATACGTCCGAATCCGTTGATCGCCACTCTGATTTTTGCCATGATTTTTAACCTTTCTGTTGGTTTTTAAGGAGTTTACTGCTATAAATCAGACATAGCAGTATGAAATAAGATTCTTTAGTCCTAAATCTACCTATCCCCAACTGATTATGCAAGATGTACACAAAATTGGAAGCGTTTACAGACAAACCTTTTTTTAACATTGCCTATCTTTGGGGCATGATTTTTAATTTTTAACCGAAAAAGGAACAATCGGAGACTCCATGCGAGAAATTCAAAAAAATTATGCCAATAAAACCTATCTCGATTTCAGCAATCCCGAGATTAATAAAGCTCAAAAAGACGCTTTAGCTAAGGTTCGCGCTGAATTTGGTAAAACCTATGATTTGTATCTGAATGGTACATGGGTTAAAGGTGAACATGGAACATTTAAAAGCATCAATCCATCAAATACCCAAGAAGTAATTGGTCATTTTCAGATGGCAAGTGCACAACAAGCCAAGCAAGCCCTCTCTGATGCATGGGATGCGTTCAAGACCTGGCAGTTTGTCCCTGTAGAAGAACGTGCAGAATACTTGTACCGCATGGCAGAAATTATTGAAGAGCGTCGATATGAAATTAATGCTTGGATGATATCTGAATCAGGTAAAAACTATCTTGAATCTGATGCTGACCTTTGTGAAGCTATCGACTTTCTT
The DNA here is from genome assembly GCA_964541325.1 of uncultured Chitinophagales bacterium. Lineage (GTDB taxonomy): Bacteria > Bacteroidota > Rhodothermia > Balneolales > M1805 > M1805. The sequence continues at coordinate 6,035 of CAZIQX010000128.1, forward strand.
AATTATTATGCCAATGAAGCTATTCGTTTAGATAAAGGCATGGAAGTGATTGATTCTTGGGGAGATATAAACCGAACTATTTATATTCCGTTAGGCGCGGGTGTATCCATTTCACCTTGGAATTTTCCTTTTGCTATTTGTATGGGAATGGCATTTGCACCGATTGTAGCAGGAAATACAGTTGTAGCAAAACCGGCTCCAGACACTCCAATGATGGGATATTTGATTGCCAAACTTGCGGATGAAGTTGGTCTGCCTAAAGGTGTTTTCAATTTTATTACCGGTGACAACATGGAAGTGGGAGAAACGCTCACAACAGATGCTAGAACTCGTTTTATTAATTTTACCGGTTCAAAAGGAGTTGGTTTACACATCAATGAAGTGGCAGCCCAAATTCAACCGGGACAGAAATTTATTAAACGTTTGGTATGTGAATTAGGAGGCAAAAATGCCATTATTGTTGATAAAAATGCTGATTTAGAAGCTGCATCAACGGCAATTGTTCAGGCTGCTTTTGGTTTTCAAGGGCAAAAATGTTCAGCCTGCTCACGGGCAATTGTTCTCGAAGACGTTTATGAAGAGGTTCTTGCAAAAGTTGTAGAAAAAACAAGAGCTCTAAGCATTGGAGATGCTAAAGACAATGCAGCTATTACTCCTGTTGTAAACCAAAAGGCTGTAGATAAAATCATGTACTACATTGATTTGGGCAAACAAGAAGGAACCTTGGTTCATGGTGGTAAACGTGCCGAAATACAACCTGAAGGATTTTATATTGAACCAACCATTTTCCGTGATGTAGCACCAACCGCGAGAATTGCACAAGAAGAAATTTTTGGTCCAGTGGTAGCATTCATCAAAGTAAAAGACATTGATGAAGCACTGCATATTACCAATGACACTGAATTTGGATTAACAGGAGGGTTTTTCTCAAATGATCCGGCCACTTTAGAGCGCGCATACCGTGAACACCACGTAGGTAATTTGTATATCAACAGAAAAAATACCGGTGCTTTAGTTGGAGCTCAGCCTTTTGGTGGTTTCAATATGAGTGGTACGGATGGTAAAGCTGGTGGTAAAGATTATTTATTGTATTTCTTACAAGCTAAAGCGATGACAGAGCGACCCATGCAAGGCGTAGCCCCTGTTCTGGCCAACTTCAAATACACGAAGTAATTTATACCCCTTAATTTATTGCTTAAAGCCGCGGAAATAATAATCTGCGGCTTTTTTTTGAGTTTGAAGAGTGTTCGAGTCTCTTTAGCACTAAATTCTGTATCTGAGTGAATTTAGCAGTTTTCGTACCTAAGGTCGTGGATTTTCACGAGATATCAGTAGTTTTTTCCCACGGACATGGCTGATCCCGAAAGCCTTCGGGATTCGGTACTCAGAAAATTTTAGACTATATCGTCTGCGGGATATCGGTTTTCACGAGGTATCATCAACATAGTAAAAAATAAAAAGCCCGAACCTTCCGATTCGGGCTTTTAGTATGATAAAGAGATAGATTTAGGGGTTAAATAGGTTATCTATGGGGTCTATCTCATGAGGTACTATGAAAAATCTTAAAGGATAACCGCTTTCGGAATTGAATTAAGCAAGCGAGAGTGTCCTTCAATATCTAAAACCGATTTATTAACAACTACTTCAGGTTTGTTGTCAGTTATACGTAGTGCAATGGCTGCCTTACCTTGTTCAACAATGCTAGAACTTAAACCAAATGTTAATACACCTTCATCCACAATAAATTTGGGTCGAACAATGGTTTCAGTAGCATAAAAAATTGCATTAATGGAACGAGCATTGTATTTGTTAACATCCAAGGTTCTTTCAGATTTCAAGCCTTGTTGCGCTAATGCTTTCTCAATCATTACAGCTTGATTTTCGTTATCCGCATCATGAACGATTAAGATAACACCATCAGCTCGACGAGATATATTTTGATCAGCTACTAATATTTTCTTTAAAATGATGGTTTGAAGAGAGATTGGAACATCACCACTGTTGTTAGTTGATGCGAATATTGTTCCAAAAGACATAACAAGTAATAAAACAAGTACAGAAAAAGGTTTCATATTGTTGGTTAGAAAGTAGGTTTGGTTTTTAAAGCCAATTCTGATGTAACTTTCCGGTTTATGTGTCCCCGGCTCCACAAGCTTTATCAGAGTTCAGCCCCATTTTTTTTGATGATGCAAAATTACTGAAGCTCGCAAGCAATTATAATTCGTGGATTTACCTAAATCCACATTCTTTACAATTCGATAGCGCCTATCTCATTTAAACTTTATTTTTCGATATTCCATTTACAAAACAATACAGATGTAATTAAAATCTTGTTTTAGGTGATAGGTATTTTTACGCACAACCAAACGTATCTACTTTAAAGTCATTAAAAGTCAACCCAAAATAGCTTTCCAAATCAACGTAAAAATAACAACAATTTGATGCCAAATTTGCAACCAAATCGAATCGTTTTCATTTCCGCGCGGAATAATTTCCAAATACGGAATACCTTCATACATCCCTCCACCTTCAAGTCCATCAAACACACGAACTGCAATAACCAAATCACTTCCGGGTTTAATCAAACTGGCATCCAACTCATAAAGTCGTTCTTTTTGATAGGTATTGTACTCATATTCAACCTTTGAGGAATAAAAATCTCCCATACCACCTACTTGAATTCCATTGACAAATACTTGATCGGCATCATCGATTTTACCTAGAAATAAGCGCATTTTACCAGAAGGTGCATCTGCCGGAAGTTCCGTTTTAATTCGATACCAAGCGTACCCATCATAGCCGCCAAAACCTTGAAGCTCCCATTTCTGAGCAATTTGAATTGGTTTCCATTTAGAATCCATAAAATCTGGTTCTTTATACCGAACATCGTCGCCTGTTTTAAAGAGCCAACCTTTTGCTAAGGGAATTTTATAGCTGCCCTCTTTACTGAATGATCGAATTCTAAAATTATTTTCGAGCCATCCACCCATCAGTCGTTCATCATAGATGCGAACAGCTAACAAATTTTCGCCTTCTATTAATTGTTCTCCTTTTATGATGTAGGATCGTAAAGCATGATAGGCTGTTTCATATTGAGGTGGAAATACGCCGGTTCTCCCAATTTCTTCACCATTTAAAAATGAAATATCTGCGTCATCAAGGCGACCTAAATCCAACCAATACCATTTATGGGGGTCTATTTCTACCACATTAAAATGAACCCGATACCAAGCATAACCGTCATAATCCCAATAACCCTGATCTTCCCAAGAACTACCCAACTGAATTGATTTCCAGCTTGAATCATCCAAATAAACAGATGCAAACGTTGAATCATCACCTGTTTTAAACACAACACGTTGCACCGACCATTGGATTTGCGTAAATCCCATAGTCGGTGCCAAAAGTAGAAAGCCTATAAAAAAAAGAAGACGTTTCATGAGTTCAAGAATAAGAAAAACCGACGGTTTCATCCGCCGGTTTAATCGTTTATGGTTGGTAAGTTCATTTGTTTAATGCTAATTGTTGCATTTGGTCGTTCAGATAATCAAAGATATGTTCGGCTTGTTCGATTGTGTAATCCGGAGCAGCTACAAGCAATTCAGGTTGTTTGAAAACTTGTAATACTAACCATGCTTTGTAACGGTTTGAGGCCGATTCACTAGTTAAACTTACTTCTTCAATTTCTTTTTGTAAGGTTTGAACTTGTTCAAATCCATTCGCTTTAGCTAATTGAATTACGTTGATTAATGTGGATTCAATGAGTTCATGATGACCACTTTTTAATGTCAATTCCATGTTTTTTACTGCTTTTTCTGCTGATTTTGCAGAAATTGCTTGTGATTGACCAGCATTTGCAAAAAATGTTAATGCGAAAATTAAAGCTAAGGTTTTCATGATCTACTCCTTGTGTAGTGTTTGTGTTCTGGGAGTAGATTACGCCACTGAAAAAGTTAAGATGTCATAGCTTCGTTTGGAGTTGTCACAAAATGTAATGATGAATTAATGGGATGCTAAAAGAATTTAAAAGCTAAAAGTTGAAACCCGAAATGTGCTGATTGCTGATTGCTGATTGCTGATTGCTGATTGCTGATTGCTGATTGCTGA
>CAZIQX010000129.1:0-3021 GCA_964541325.1 uncultured Chitinophagales bacterium
AATCCATCTAGGTTGATGTAGTTTTTGAGCCAATTCAGGGAGATTTTCATGAGATATCAACAAAAAAGATTAAGCAAATTGTGAAATGAGACGAACGTCGTTATCGTATAAGTCGCGAATATCATTAAGTCCGTAGCGAAGCATAGCCATACGATCTACGCCTAAGCCAAGTGCGAAACCTGTGTACACATCAGGGTCAACCCCACAAGCGGTAAATACGTTAGGGTCAACCATTCCTGCTCCGAGAATTTCGAGCCATTGTCCACCTGTTGAGCGTTCCCACCACACATCCATTTCTAAACTAGGTTCAGTAAAAGGGAAGAAGGATGGACGTAACCGGTATTTAACATCAGCACCGTACATCATTTTGGCAAGAATGATTAAGGTTTCTTTGAGTTCTGCAAAGGTTACGTTTTTATCAACATAGAGTCCTTCAATTTGATTGAATAAGCAGTACGATTTTGCTGTAATAGACTCGTTACGATAGACGCGTCCGGGCATGATGGAGCGAATCGGAGGTTTCTGTGATTGCATCAAACGCACCTGAACCGGAGAAGTGTGGGTACGCATTACCAAATCAGGCTTGCCGGGTTCGTCTTTTCGAATGAAGAACGTATCCTGCATATCACGAGCCGGATGTTCCGGAGGAAAATTTAAAGCTGTAAAGTTATGAAAGTCGTCTTCGAGTTCAGGTCCATCTGAAATGGTAAAGCCTAAACGGAAGAAAACGGATTTAATCTCTTGAATAACAATGCTTAACGGATGTAAGCCACCTTGTTGAAAAGGTAAAACAGGTAAAGTTAAATCGTCGGTTGCTTTTTTAAGAACCGGACCTGAAGCTTCAAGTTGTGCTTGAGCTTGTTCAAAAATCTCTTGTGCAAGTTGTTTTACTTCGTTAATGAGCTGACCTATTTCTCGTTTTTGTTCAACAGGTGCTTTTCCAATGAGTGGCATCAACTCAGCTACTTTTCCTTTTTTAGAAAGATAGGTGAGGCGATAGGATTCCAATTCAGAAGCTGATTGAATCTGTACAGCTTCAAGTTCTTTTTTTAGAGAGGATATTTGCTCAATCATACGAAGTCGGGTTAAAAAAAAAGGCAAACTATCACTGAGATAATTTGCCTTGTACTGGTTACAGTGACATTAATTTAAGGCTTTTTCCACAATCGCTTTAAACGCTTTTGGATCGCGAACGGCGATATCGGCTAAAACTTTGCGGTTCATTTCCATATTGTTTGATTTCATTCCGGAAATGAGGCGAGAGTAAGAGGTGCCATTTAAACGGGCTGCCGCATTAATACGGGCAATCCAAAGCTTGCGAAACTCGCGTTTTTTAACCTTACGGTCGCGGTAAGCATATTGTAAAGCTTTTTCTACTGCGTTTTTAGCAACAGTATAAACGTTTTTTCTTGCGCCCCAGTAACCTTTCGCGAGTTCGAGAATTTTTTTGCGACGGCGACGGGAAGCCACCAAATTGGATGAACGTGGCATTTTTGTTTACGTTATGTTGTGATAATTTTAGTGAATTAGAGAACTAACATTTGTTTTACCAAAGCCATATTCGCATCGTGAACTAATGTAGTTCCACGTAAATTGCGTTTTCTCTTAGGGCTTTTTTTGGTAAGAATGTGAGAGCGAAATGCTTTTTTGCGACGAACTTTACCGGTTGCGGTAAGGCTGAAACGCTTTTTAGCACTGCTATTTGTTTTGATTTTAGGCATACTGTAACTGTGTTGACCTTAAAATTTAAAGAGCCCTAAATATACTTAGAATCGCTGCTTATACAAATAAAAAAAGCCGACTTAAATCGGCTTTTTTACAGGTTCTTATTTACCCGGCGCAATCAACATGTTCATGCGTTTTCCTTCGAGTTTGGGAGGCGATTCAATTTTGCCTAAATCGCTTAAAGCTTCTGCAAAACGAGTAAGAAGTTCATGGCCTTGATCGCTGTACACAATGTCTCGACCACGGAATTGTACCATCGCTTTTACTTTGTTGCCTTCTTCCAGAAACTTTCGAGCGTGACGCATTTTGAATTCAAAGTCGTGATCATCGGTGTGTGGACGGAAGCGAAGTTCTTTGATTTGAACGGTATGTTGCTTCTTTTTCGCCTCTTTTTCACGCTTTTTCTTTTCATAAACAAATTTGCCGAAGTCCATGATTTTACATACGGGAGGGTTGGCGCCCGGAGCGATTTCAACCAAATCCATTTCTAATTTGTATGCTATTTCAATGGCTTCTTTTGGTGATATAATGAGATGTTCACCATCGGGCTTAATGACGCGAACTACGTCAGCCCTGATTTCTTCATTAATGCGATTCCGGTCTTCATTTTGTGGTACCGGTCTGGAAAACTGCCTTGCGATAGGTAACTCCTTTTTGTTTGTTAATACTTTAAAAATAGTGATTTATGCAAAGAATGATGCAATTTCTTGTTTAAAGGTCGAAATAAACTCAGAAATTGGGAAATTTCCAACATCACCTTTTTTATGTTGGCGAACAGAAACAGATTGGGTTTCTTCTTCTTTTTGTCCAACAATGAGCATATAGGGAATTTTGGAAAGTTCGGCTTCACGAATCTTTTTCCCGATTTTTTCATCTCGAATATCTACTATACCTCGAATATCATGTTGTGCTAATTCGTTTTGTAAACGGAGTGCATACTCATTGAATTTGTCGGATATGGGTAGAATGGAAACTTGGTCGGGTGTTAGCCATAATGGAAAATCACCGCCACAATGTTCAATCAACACGGCAACAAATCGTTCGAGTGAACCAAAAGGCGCACGGTGAATCATAACAGGACGATGTTTCTGATTGTCGGCTCCGGCATATTCTAATTGAAAGCGTTCAGGTAATTGATAATCAACCTGTATGGTTCCAAGTTGCCATTTTCTTCCGATTGCATCACGAACCATGAAATCGAGTTTGGGGCCGTAAAAAGCTGCTTCACCTAATTCGGTAACGGTTGTTAAGCCTTTCTCTGCGGCTACTTCTTTGATAGCTGTTTCAGCTTTTTCC
>CAZIQX010000129.1:3031-4192 GCA_964541325.1 uncultured Chitinophagales bacterium
TCCCAAGCCTCATCTGAACCAATATATTTTGATTTGTTTTCAGGGTCGCGTAAAGAAATTTGAGCCGTGTAATCATGAAATCCTAACGAATTAAACACATAAAGCACCAAATCGATTACTTTGGCGAATTCGTCTTTTACTTGGTCAGGGCGACAGAAAATATGGGCATCATCTTGGGTAAACCCTCGAACTCGAGTCAATCCATGTAATTCACCACTTTGCTCATACCGATAAACCGTGCCAAACTCAGCATAACGAACGGGTAAATCACGATAAGAGCGTGGTTTTGATTTATAAATTTCACAGTGATGCGGACAATTCATTGGCTTGAGTAAAAACTCTTCACCTTCCTCCGGTGTTTGGATAGGTTGAAATGAATCCTTTCCGTATTTCTCCCAATGTCCGGAGGTTTCATACAATTTTTTTCCACCAATATGAGGAGTCACAACCGGTTGATAGCCTGCTTTAACTTGAGCAACGCGTAAAAATTGCTCTAAACGTTCACGTAAAGCGGTTCCTTTGGGTAGCCAAAGTGGTAAGCCTTTTCCAACCAATTCAGAAAATGTAAATAATTCTAATTCCTGCCCTATTTTGCGGTGGTCGCGTTTCTTTGCTTCCTCTAATCGCTCTAAATATTCATCAAGGAGAGATTTCTTAGGGAAAGAGATCCCATAAATACGTGTTAATTGTTTGTTTTTTTCATCACCACGCCAATATGCACCCGCTAAACTCATCAATTTGATGGCTTTTATGGATGATGTATCAGGTAAATGTGGCCCACGGCAAAGGTCAGTAAAATTGCCTTGTGAATAAAAGGTGATACTTCCATCTTCGAGCCCATCAATTAATTCTAATTTGTAAGGGTCACCTTTTTGAGTGAAGTAAGCCAATGCTTCGGATTTTGACACTTCTTTTCGTGTAAAAGTGAGTTTTTCTTTGGCTAATTCAAGCATTTTGCCTTCAATTTTTGCCAAATCTTCTGAACTGATTTTTACATCGCCAAAATCAATATCATAATAGAAACCGTTTTCTACCGGCGGACCAATTGCAAATTTTGCCTCAGGATAATAAAACTGAACGGCTTCTGCCATTAGGTGCGCAGAGGAGTGCCAAAACGTGTATTTACCCTCATCTGAATCCCACGTGTTAATGGTAATTGTA
>CAZIQX010000129.1:4202-10079 GCA_964541325.1 uncultured Chitinophagales bacterium
ATCTACTCTCTGCGAATTGCAGTCCTGTGGTTCCCTTTTCAAATTCCCGTTTGGAGCCATCAGGTAGTGTTAATGTAATCAAAGTAAAAGGTTCGTTTAGTGGTTAAATTTGCAGTCTAAAATACCGATTTGCGTATAAAAAACTTCGACTATTGCGCGGTTTATTTAAGATATTTTGCTTGCAATTCGGCATCAGATGGTGGTGTTTCTCCTGTTGATTGTGCCTGTTTTTCTGCATGTTCGCGCAATACATTTAATAGTTGAGTTTGCAACTTCATGGCTTCGTTTCGTTTTTTTATCCATAATGGCATGGAAATCATCAACGCACTAAAAAAACCAAGTAGAAAGGTACTTAATGCCAACAAGGCAATCGTAAACTGAAAACGCCAAATCAAAAATTCAATTTCGATGGAGTCGCCATTTTGAAGAAACAGGATTAAAAAGAGAGCAATTAAAATGATGAGCAGGCTTAAAAGTAACGGGCGTTTCATAGCAGTGTAGGTTCATTTGTTTTGCAGAAAATACCCAAATTGTAGGTGTAAGCCTATTTGAACAACTAAATTTCGCCATGAATTTATTTGCTGTTTCTCTAAGGTTTATGTAGGATTCGAGATGATTTTTGCAGTACTTGGCGGTGTCGGACTATTTCTTTTGGGCATGACTATGCTCACTGATGGATTAAAAAATCTGGGTGGGCAAACTTTGAAACGTATTTTAAGTCGTTTTGCAGGAGGGGCTTTCCGTGGATTATTAACCGGTGCCGCACTCACAGCTTTGGTTCAGGCTTCATCAGCAACAACCATTGCCACAATCGGATTTGTATCGGCTGGAATCATCAATTTAACTCAGGCGATAAGTATCATTTTTGGAGCTAATTTAGGTACAACAAGTACAGGTTGGCTGGTTTCAGTGTTTGGACTCAAATATAGTTTGGCGCAATTAGCGCTGCCTATGGTTGGCTTAGGTGCATTGTTGCGGTTGTTCACTCAAGAACGATATCGTGCATTGGGTACACTGTTAGCCGGTTTTGCACTCATTTTTATCGGAATAGACACCCTACAAGAAGGATTAGGAGCTTTTTCTGAAACATTAAACACATCACGATTTCCTGAACCCGATATTGCCGGTCGCTTGATTCTCGTTGGTTTGGGTATGCTGTTAACCGTACTCTTACAGTCTTCCAGTGTAGCGGTTGCCATGACGATTACAGCATTACATGCAGGGTCCATCAATCTTGACCAAGCAGCTGCCATGGTTATTGGACAAAATATTGGAACAACGTTTACCACCATAGTTGCCATCATTGGTGCAACTGTTCCTGCTAAACAAACGGCATGGGCTCACATACTCTTTAATGTGATTACCGGAATCGTGGCTATTCTATTTCTTCCACAATTGGTTTGGGTTGTGGTTGGCTTTTCGGGATGGATTGGTTCAACCGATGCAGCAATTATTTTGGCAACCTTTCACACGGTGTTTAATGTTTTGGGAGTTGGTCTTTTAATGCCTTTTATTCAACCTTTTACACGATTTATCTCGCGAATTATTCCCGATACATCTGTTTCATTAACCCGACATCTAGATCATTCAGTATTGCAAATTCCAGCTGTTGCTATCGAATCTGCTCGGTTAACGTTGGTTGATATTATGCACGATATGGCAACTTTTATGAACAAACAATTGGATAAGGACAACCCGATTTCAGTTTCTGAAATACAAGAAGAGCATGAACGCTTGCATACTGCATTGGACGAAACACGTCATTTTTTGCGAACCATACAAATTGGACACGGTGCCGGAAAAGAGCAGGTTTTATACGTTTCTGTCTTACATGCTATCGATCATTTAGATTCCATTATGGATGATTACACCGACAAAGAGTCCTTGGATTTATTGAGAACATCTCCGGAATTAGAACAACTTTTGCAGAAAACCTTATCGCATATTCCAGTGCTAATGTGCTGGCTTGAAACGCATCAACCGGAGAACTACAAACACGAACTTGCCATATTTTCTAAAGAAATGGCTGATTTCAGAAAGTCACATCGCCTTACTTTATTAAACCAAACGGCAAAACAGGAGATTGCCCCGGATGTGGCTCAGGATTTAATAGAAGCTTTACGATGGATCGACGGCATTTGGTATCATGTTTGGAGAACGATAGTTTATATTGAGGCCCAATCGGTTACATCAGTAGAAATGCGGAATTTGTAAATTAAATTTTAACAGCGCACGAATACTTTTAATTTGTACTTATGTCAATTTGACTTAATTTTGAAGCTTAAATAATTGGTAGATAGCTGATTTCTTTGATGAACCCCATTTCTTGTGTTATTGTTGATGATGAAGTGCATTGTGTGAACGATGTTCGATACGCGCTTTCCAGGTTGCCACAAGCGTTCAACGTACTCGGTGTGGCACATTCTGTGGCAGATGCGGTGGAGCTGATCAACAAAACAAAGCCGGAACTTGTTTTTTTGGGGCTATGGCAGGTCATGTTCAAGAGTTTAGCAACAGTTACCCTACATCATTGCCTATACAAAATGGTGAAACCGTTTCAACGCAAGAAATTAGCACTTCTCCCTATCCATTTGAATTGGCACAAAACTATCCTAATCCATTCAATCCAAGTACAACAATTAGATATTCACTGCCTCAAGCCGCAAATGTAGAATTTGAAGTGTTTAATGTGTTAGGTCAACGAGTTTATGTGGATTCAAAACCGATGCAACAAGCCGGATATCATCAAATTCAATTAAATGCTTCGAATTGGGCAAGTGGAATCTATTTTTATCGATTAAGTAGTGAAAATCAGATGCTAACAAAAAAAATGATGTTGTTGAAATAACCAAAATAATCTCGCATACATTGAGTACTAGTTGAATAAGAGAGAAAGAAGCGATACTTGAGTACGTATCTACCAAAGGTCGGTGTGAGTCACATGCCGACCTTTTTTATGAAGCGCTTCCAGATAATAATTCGTGCAAAATGCATAAACGGGTAACTAAATGGTTTATTCATAGTAAGATTGACCAATCGTTCAATCTAAAAGTTTATGAAAAAAATAGTAGTTATTGGCGGCGGGTTCGCCGGATTATATTTTGCTAAGAAAGTGCATTCCAAACATGTTGAAATTACATTGATTGATAAGCGTAATCATCATTTGTTTCAACCCCTACTGTATCAAGTTGCAACGGGTGGTTTATCACCCGGTGATATTGCTTACCCCTTACGATCGGTATTATCAAAAAAGAAGCAAATCCGTGTGGTTCAGGATGAAGTAACTGGCTTTGATTCAATAAAAAAACAAGTGGTTACAAAAAAGACAGTCTATCCTTACGACATATTAATTGTAGCCGCAGGAGCTCAAAATTTTTACTTTGGAAATCCTGAATGGGAAAAAGTAGCTCCAGGACTAAAGTCAATTGAAGATGCTTTGGAAATGAGAGCCAAAATTTTGGAACCCCTTGAGAAAGCTGAAACAGAATCTGATGAAAAAAAACGAAATGCTTTAATGACCTATGTCATAATTGGCGGTGGACCAACAGGAGTTGAGTTATGTGGTGCTATTGCTGAATTAACACGAGCAACGTTGAAGGGGAGTTTCCGTGCCATACAATCAGAGAAATCACGAATAATTATGATAGAAGCCGGTCCTAGGATTTTATCGGCTTACAGTGAAAAATTATCCTTAAAAGCCCAAAAAAAGTTACAGGATCTAGGTGTTGAAGTCAGAACGCATACAAAAGTGATTCAGATACAACAAGGGTATGTAGAAGTTGAATCTTCAAACCAAAAAGAAATGATTCATACTGAGGCCGTATTGTGGGGAGCCGGTGTAAAACCCTCAAATTTATCCGAAAAAATCACTTCAGAATTTGGCGCTACAGCCGATCGTTCAGGTAGGATACATGTTGATGATTGCTTACGCATCCCTTCCCATCCCCATGTATTTGTACTTGGTGATTTAGCTCATGTTAAAGGAAAAGATGCTAATCCTCTGCCGGGAATCGCTCCGGTTGCTATGCAAGAAGGAGCTTATTTGGCAAAAAACGTAATGGCAATACTAGAAAATAAACCGTTAAAACCATTCAAATATGTAGATAAAGGAAGCCTTGCAGTTATTGGAAGAAACGAAGCGATCGCATCCATAGTTGGATTAGACTTAAGTGGATTTCCAGCATGGGTAATTTGGATTTTTATTCACATTGCCTACTTAATCGGATTTGATAACCGAGCTTTAGTGTTATTTCAATGGGCTTGGAATTATATAACAAGGAAGCGAGGCGCATTATTAATTACAGGTTGAGCCGCATATTGAACTTTGTTAGGGCAACCTTTATGTAAACCAAAACTTACGGTAACGCTACCATAATTTATTTTGAATATAGAGGCTCTCTCTTAGAATTTCAGTGGGTGAATCCCTAAATTCGGTGAAATTTGTTTAACCCATAAGCTCCTGTGAACCATGAATGAACAGCTTGGCGAACTTTCGTTTCCAAAAGATCAAATCAAGATTTTACTATTAGAGGGAATCCATCAATCAGCCGTAAAAGAATTTAATGACGTTGGCTACACATCGATTGATACGTCCAAAGATGCTTACACCGAAGAGCAGCTTTTAGATGTAATTGGAGACTATCACATCATTGGAATTCGTTCAAAGACTAAAATCACGGAAAAGGTACTTGAGAAGGCCAACAAATTAATGGCTATTGGTTGTTTTTGTATTGGTACCAATCAGGTTGACTTAGTTACGGCAACCAAAAAAGGGATTACTGTATTTAACTCACCTTATTCCAATACCCGTTCAGTTGCTGAATTGGTTATTGCAGAAGCTATCATGTTATTGCGTCATATTCCCAGAAAAAATGCTGCGGCTCATTTAGGTGATTGGCAAAAAGATGCTAAAGACTCTTATGAAGCACGCGGAAAAGTTTTGGGAATAGTGGGATATGGTCACATTGGATCGCAGGTAAGCGTTTTGGCAGAATCTATGGGTTTTAAAGTGATGTTTTATGACATCGAACCCAAACTGCCTTTAGGAAATGCACAACCAATTGGGAGTTTAGAAAATTTATTAAACGCCGCAGATATCGTAACACTTCATGTTCCGGAAACACCAAGTACGTACATGATGATGAATAAAACGCGCATCAATCAAATGAAAAAGGGTGCTTCTTTGATTAATCTCGCTCGTGGAACAGTAGTTGATATTGATGCACTTTGTGAGGCCTTGGATTCCAAACATTTAGCTGGTGCTGCCATCGATGTGTTTCCTGTTGAGCCGGAAGCCAAAGGACCTGGTTTTGTTTCTCCGGTTCAAGGTCGAACAAATGTGTTGATAACTCCACATATTGGGGGGTCAACCATGGAAGCGCAGTTTAATATAGGAATTGAAGTAGCACAGAAATTAATCAACTTAATAGATAATGGTTCCACAAATGGATCTCATTCAGTTCCATCACTGAGTTTGCCTGTTCAACAAGGAACCCATCGGATTCTTCATATTCACAAAAATATGCCCGGTATTCTGTCGGAAATCAACCGAATCTTATCCGATATGGATATCAACATTTTGGGTCAGTATTTAAAAACAAACGAGCAAATCGGTTATGTGGTGCTCGATATAGAAAAACAAAATTCAGATGCGGTTCTTTCAAAACTCAAACAAGTGAAATACACCATAAAAACGAGAATTTTGTACTAATTTTTTTTGAAAAAGTACAAACCTGTATAGTTCCAAAGATTTAACGTGGGAGTATGGAAATAGAGTAGTAAGTTGTCTGGAAATTTTTGATGGTTAATTTATGATTTGGTGCAGAATGTCTAAAGTCTAAAGTCTAAAGTCTAAAGTCTAAAGAATGGCGTTCTTGT
>CAZIQX010000130.1:0-9900 GCA_964541325.1 uncultured Chitinophagales bacterium
TTCATAAAACAGCTTTTTCAAAAAATTCTTTTTTTTGAATTTAGGTTTGTCCCATTCAAATTAGTTTAAACCAAGCATTCATAACACTGCATAAATATGCGTTTTTTTACATGATTTGTCTTCTTTGCTTTTTTGCAACAGGAATCAAATTATTTTTTTATCCATTTCTTCGTTTCCCAAAATGATATGCGCTACAATGAGTTACTAATCATTTTTAACCAAAACTTCTTTTTGATTTACTTCCCGTTAAATTCTTACTAATCAGCATTCAAACCTGCATACGTTGCATAACCGGCTACCATCCCTGAACCTCCCAGCAAACCTCCTATCAGCCCATGTAGTACATACAAAAACACAGGATGCGGTATCATGAACGTTTCAGTTAGACGCGTACTCAATTCAAAATCGTTTTGAGCATTCATAAGTGCTGCAAGAATGATCCAAGCAAATCCTGAACTAAGTAACCCACTCAGAAATGGTTTTTTGAGCTTCTGTTGTCCCCAAAACCATCCTAAAACCAATCCTGTAAGACCAACTGTCCACCAAGGTAACCATGCACTTACAACCATAAAAATCAACAAGCTTAATAACAAACTTTTCATCTTAAAACTCCCAGGTATAAACTGCTGTTTTCATTTCATCTGAAGATTTATACAAACGCACTTTGGTTCCTTGATTTATTCTCCAGTTTTCGAGTCGGTCTTGATAGTGTTTAGACCCCGGATTTCCCGATTGCCCGCCGGGATAAGTAACATAAGCCCAGGAATTCCAACCATCCATTTCCACAACCATTCTCCACGATGGCCCATGATTTTCGCGAATCGCATTTATACTTTCCGAGTTTCCATGGGTTGACACAAATCCGGAACCTAAGCCGGGAATTCGGGCTATATGCTGCATATCGGTTCGATTTACATACTCCCAATTCCAGTTCTCACCGGGTTTACCACGTATGTACATTAGCTGTATAGCATCAAAAAATGCTGCTTGTATAATTTCATGTGCTGTTTCCCTGTTCTTCGTTTCTTTTCTGTCGAACCATTTATTTTCAGGATTATGAACAACAAGCCAATCACTATGATCTAACCATGGTCTTGAAAGTGGTGATTTCATGGAATTAAATTCATCAAAAAGTAAGGCATAGATGCTTTTTCGCCATTGATGAAATAAACTTGGTTTCCACGATTTACCATCATTAATCAGGTTCCAATCTTTCAATTCCTCGAAAATGACTTGCAGAGAATCTGCCAATTCAAGTCCTTGCATGGCAGTTACATATCTTGGCAAAAGTTCCTGTGCGAGTAATGAGTAGGAATCTAACTGCATGGCTTTAATTTCTTCAACCGTGAAATCATTCTTCGCACTTAAAAGCTGATTTATTCGATTTGGACGTGAAAATCCAGCCATTTTATAATCCAAGTAAAACGGATAATCCGATTTTGCCGGAAGCTGATTGGCACTACTCACATAATTCCGAGTCGGATTTATTTCATGAGGCAGTTCTTCAAACGGAATAAAACCCTGCCAATCGTAACGTGAATCACTTCCATCCGAAATAAATAAACCCTGATGTTCCCATTTTTGTGGAATCTTGCCATTTACCCACATTCCAATGGTATCTGAAGAACTTGCAAAAGCCCAATTTAAAGCCGGTGCACTAAAATTTCGTAGCGATTCTATAAACGCTTTAGCTGATTTTGCTTTCATTGTTTGAATGAGCGTTTTCAGCTCATTTCCGGTTTCATGAGCAACCCATCGTAATGCCATACCACTTGGAATTTCAGCACGAGGAGACTTGCCTTCATCGAACACAACCGGACCATGATGCGTATAGGTAATGATCTCCGTAACTGCTTGTGCATCTTTTACATAAATGATTTCTTCGTGCTTTTTTGTGGGTAACCATTTTCCATCAAACTTATAGAATTGTTGTGTTGAATCCTTAAATTGTATCTGATAAAAATCCGCAACATCACTTCCGGTATTGGTAACCCCCCAGCTCACATAAGGTGTAAATCCAATACTTATGCCGGGTGAACCTGGAATAATTACACCATGAGCTGAAAATTCAGGTGTATTTAAACTTTGTTCATACCAAATAGAAGGCAAACTCATGTTTAAATGAGGATCTGAGCTTAAAATGGGTTTACCACGTTTTGTTTTAGTTCCACGAATTGCCCAATTATTACTTCCATTGTCAGGATCGGTTTCTAACGGAATTTTTTGATGAGATACATTTGCCTTAAAGTACTGTTGGAGGTCAAAGGGTGGTTTTAGCTTCTTTGATGGATTAATCTGTTCACTAATAATCGGATTCAATCGATCAAATTCCTTAAAAAATATTTCATGAAAAATTGAATCTCCAAAAACTGCTCTTGTGTTTGAGTGCCTTAAGTCATCGAAAGCGGCTGTTAACGTAAAGGTGATATTTTTTAAAATGAACAACGTTTTTTCAGGATTCCATCGCTCGGGCTTTGCATCTAAGAGCTTATATTCTAATTGATAATCTTTTTCTGAGAGTTGTTCGATATACACATTCACTCCTTTTGAATAGGCCTCCAAAGCTGTGGCGGTTTCCTCATCAGAAAGGATGATTGGCAGCGCTTCTTTTACCGTTTTGGATAGACCCAATCGACGAAAATAACGGTCCATCTCCAAGGTTGATGCACCCATCCATTCGGAAAGACGTCCGGCTGTTTGTCGAGAAGCAATTTCCATTTGAAATAATCGATCTCTTGCTGTTATGTAGCCCTGTAATAGAAAAAGGTCCTGTTCATGTTCTGCAAAAATGTATGGAACGCCCAAAGAATCAACATGAATGGTAGCTTTTCCTTTAATATGGGCTCGGATTTCATCCGGTATTTGTTGTGATTGCTTCAAACTTTGTTGCACATACCCTTCTGATGGAGAAAAAAATGAACCCATTCGAGGTAATGCTCCCCATTTTCCCCAAAAAATGATCCAAACAAGAATAAAAAACAGCCAGGATCCTAACAGCTTAAGCTTCATAGTAAACAAGATTTAAAACCATAGATAGACTCGAATAAAGTACTATTTTTTTTTGGGGTGTGGTAATGATTTCCATCAGGATTTCAGAATAGATTCACAGATTTTAAACCGCGTATTATTTTGCTATATCGGACTTTAAAAGCAAACGTAACTCAAGTTGTAATTCTCATTATTTATACTGAGTAGCGTTTTCTTTTTGATCAGAAATTCGAACAAAAGTCTGCTCGATCTCTTTTCGGTAAAAATTTATCCAAATAGATCCAATTACATAAGGCAATAGCCAAACCAATGCGGCTGTGTACCAAAATCCCCAATCTTTTGGGAAAAATCGCATTAAATGCGAACCTAAGGCCATTACCAGACCAATAAACGAGTATAGCATCCAATAGTAGTGATGAATTACCCAATAGGGATTGGTCCGTTTGAATAAAGGAAAATACATGCCAAATATTATTGAAATCAGACTCACCAAAGACATCACATGATACACGCCAAATCCACCGAATAGATCATAAATTCCAAAACTGCTGAAAATGGTTATCAGCATGGAAATGGTATAGACATAACCAATTCTTTTGTGTACTCGAGTTCCTTTTCTTGTAAGTGTGATATAAGTACCTGTAAGTAAGGCCAATGTAGCAACAAAGCCATGTAAGTAATGAATTATCATATACGTTTGTTATGTTTTTAAAGGATGCTTGCGAGGCGAAGCCGAGCAAGTTTACGTTAGGGATTGCAGGGGCTTGGTGCTTTTTTGAAAAGGTTTAAGGGGTTAGGTTTTGGTTTTTAGCGATTTGAAATGCGTAATTCAGGGATGAACTACATTCATTGGGATTAAATCTTTTCAAAAAAGCACGGAAGTGAAGCGTACCCCCGGAAAGCCCGACCCCGACGAACGAAGTGAGTCGGGGGAACGCCCAAAAAATCATCAGAAATGATATCGGAAACCGACTGAGTTAAAGAATCCGCCTCCAATAACCGGATTACCGGGTAACCGATTGGCTGAACCTAGTGCTCCTGTTCCACCCATCTCAAAGAAATAGGTAAAACCCTCGTACCAATAAAATGCCAACCCAAATGTACCAGTCCCACTTATGGTTGTTTTTGCGGAACTCATGGATGAGGGAAGTAAACCAACAACGATTCCACCTCCTCCATACACATCCACTTTACCTTTTATAATCGGGGCATGTGTTAAGGTTCCAAAACGAAATTGTTGGTACGATTTCCAATCTTCACCTGTAGCTGATTGATACGGTAAATACTGATTATCAAACGCGAATTGAAAACGAGTTATACTCCACAAACGCGGTGTAATCACATTTAATCCGAGACCAAATTCATTTCCGAATTCATTGAGCTGAAACCCGGTTTGCCAGCCGGTTCGATAGCTTCCTTGCGACTCTTGTGCATGAAGGTTGGTAGAAATCAACAAGATGAGCATTGCTATAAAGTAGTTTATTTTATAAACCATACGATTAAATTTTTTTGATTAGTGTTTGGGTAAATAGGATTTCAAAGCTTCCATATAGGCAAAAAAAGCTTGACGGCCCTTTTCTGTTATACGGCATTTAGTGTTGGGTTTTTTGCCCATGAAACCTTTGTGAATTTCAATGTAACCGGCTTCTTCAAGCTTGGTTAATTGCACACTCAGGTTTCCGGCGGTTGCGTCCGTCTCCTCTTTTAGAAACACGAAATCGGCTTCTTCAACCGTGATGAGCAACGACATCACAGCGAGACGAAGTTGTGCATGCAGCAGTGGGTCGAGATCTTTAAACATGACTCACAGGATTGGCTTTTAGCAGGTATCCGGGAATGATGTAGCTAAAAATGATGGCCAGCGAAAGCGCTAACATTTGCCATTCGGTTGGTAAATGAATAGCCACAAAAGCAATCAGGATGTTGGAGTAAGCTCCATACACTAATGCATTAAATTGTAATAGTTTACCGGACAAAAACGTGGCAATTCCAAAAAATAAAATAAACCAGGGATAAGGCTTAAAATTGATTTCAGGCATGGTTAAAATGATAAAAATCATACCTATAAGAAAAGCAGTCCATATATAGCTCATCACCTTATCAATAAATGTGGAAGCCGCTTGTTCGTGTTTCTTCTTTTTTACATAAACATATTGATAGATGTAGCCAAACAATGACCCTGACCAAACAGCATGGCCCCAATATTGGTGTAAATGAACAATAAGCGTGTAGTGAAGCAAGGACAAAATTAAGGTTAACCACCCCCAAAACAAGTATAAATCCCCGTTTTCAGTAATTCGTTTGCGGGAACGGTCAATCATGGATTGAATGAGTTCTAAACTTTGAGATGGATTCATGAGTGTTGCAATTTGGTTTATGATATAAACTACTTTATCGAAAGAAAAGAATCAAGGTTTCATGCCTTCAAACAAAAATGATTTTAATTGAAATAACTTGATTATAACACAACAATTTTAAAAATTCGTCAAGCTCTTCATCAAAACCTTTCCACAATATTACATTAGAAAGCAAATGTACTGTATGTGCTGCTTGCTTTTTTAAGCATTCACAAAATAAAAAACCCCATACACCTCAGGACTTAATTGGTGATTAGAAGCTAACGTTGGGAGGAGGATTGCCTGAGAATATATGAGGTTATCTATGGTTGATGGAGAATACGCTGTAAGCCTACAAAAGATTCCCTCAAATGTGACCAAAAGGCATATTTTGGGGCAAAACGCGAAGATTTAATATTCTCTTTACAAATCCTTTTCAAATGACCTGCAACTACTCGCTGAAACCCCCTTTTTTTTTACAGAATTCGTTTTACTTTGCTATTGATCTAATGAGCAAAATTCGATTTGGGTTCTAATTTTTCTATCTCACATTTTACACCCGGGGATTTCTAAATTATCTAAGCCCAACATGTTGGCTTCTTTCTTTAAAAAATTTGGTACTCACGCGACTTTTTTCTTCTCTTATAATAAGTTCGTTTACATACAAGCTGGAATACCATTGAATTGCCCATCAAATACAATCAAAATGGATAGTTTATCTAAAAAACTCCCCGCCATTTTTTGATTGATTCCGGAAAATCGGCTTAAAGCAAGAATTATCTATAAAGCATTTCCTTATAGTTTCTCACTCAAAAAGGATTTTAATTCATTACCTCTTTTTGTGTTCAGACTATTTTTTTCTAATTGCTATCCCCTATTTTGCAAAAAAATAAACACCTATGGCAAAAGTTAAACAACCCCTCCTTGAATATTGGAACAAAGCCTCAGGCATTCCCTTTGGAAAGAGTATCTATCGATGGTTACTCAACCGATATATTCCCTATACTGGCAGTATAAAAAGCCGAATTGAACATTTAGAACCCGGTTATGCAGTAGTGAGTCTGAAAGAACGACGAGCAATTCGAAATCATTTGCGTTCCATTCATGCTCTTGCCATTGCCAATTTAGCCGAATTTGCTGGAAATTTAGCATTATTTGCCGGTATGCCCGGCGATGCCCGGCTAATTGTTAAAGGTTTTGATATTCGTTATCTGAAAAAGGCTCGTGGTGTTATTTCTGCATCTTCACATACTCCCATTTTAGAAACCAATGAAAAACAAGAACTTGACATTTTTGTTGAAATTAAAGATGAATCGGGTGAACTTGTTGCAACATGCACTCTCTACACCTTAGTGGGTCCGGTAAAATGATTTGGTTATTAGGCTCAACCGGTCTAACTGGCTCTTTTGTAGCACAGTATCTTGACCAATTGCCTGAATTGGGTACCAACACGCTTGCTTTAGTTAGAAATCCTGTTGGTTCTTACCAAACCATTCAGGAACAGGTGTTTAATTTTGACGATGAAGCGTCTTTTTTACACTTAGCAGCACCCCAAACAGTGATTTGTTGCTTAGGAACAACCATTAAAAAAGCCGGAAGTAAAGAGGCTTTCAAAAAAATAGATTTTGATCTTCCTTTAACATTCGCTCAATTCGCTCAACAAAAAGGTGCACAACAATTTATTTTGGTTAGTTCCATAGGTGCAGATGCTCAATCCTCGGTGTTTTATTTGCGAACCAAAGGTGAGTTAGAAGAAAGGATAAAATCATTATCATTTAAAAGTACAACTATTTTGCGTCCTGCCGGTTTGGTTGGCCCACGAAAAGAATTCAGATTGGGAGAAGTGATTGGAAATTCAATAGGAGGTCTCATTTCTCCTCTTTTAGTTGGTTCGTTAAAGAACTATCGCCCTATTCAAGCTCAAACGGTTGCTAAAGTTATTATAGAGAAAGCAAAACATCCGGATTCAGGATTTTATATCTTAGAGTCTTTAGAAATTCAGAACCTGGCAGATTCAATTCGTTAATGCTCGACAAACTTAAATCCTTATACATTTGGGTAGCGGTAGCGCTCCTATTCATTATTTGGTATCCGATGGTCGGTCTATTATATCTACTCGACCGTGACCCTGCGAAATACAATACCGGACGTTTTTTCAGATATGTAGGGGCAGCAATGACCTACGTAAATCCGGCTTGGAAAATCAAAGTGATGGGTAAATTTCCTGAAAATCCCAGAAATCCTTATGTGATTGTGTGTAATCACCTTTCCAATGCTGATATTCCAATCATTTCGCGTCTTCCATGGGAAATGAAATGGATTGCAAAAATTGAGCTATTTAAAATTCCGGTTATTGGTAGAATGATGACTTGGGCAGGTGATATTCCGGTTGACCGTGCAGCAAAAGGAAAACGTGAAAAGACTATTTTTGTAGCTCAGGATAATCTTAGAAATAAATGTTCAGTAATCTTTTTCCCTGAGGGCACACGCTCAAAAACAGGTCGGGTTATTCGGTTTACGGATGGCGCTTTCAATCTTGCTGTTCGAAACAAAATTCCGATTCTGCCATTGGTTATTGATGGAACCTCTAACGCTTTACCAAAGCATAGCTGGGTTTTTACAGGCGAAAGTAATGTAAAACTCAAAGTATTAGAACCTATTCAAACTGAACATCTTACAAAAGAAGATATTCCCGTTTTACGTGATCAAGTTCGCTCGATTATCATTAAGCAACTTGCGCAGTGGCGTGGAGTGAGCGAAGATGAAGTTGACGACATCCTCTATCAGGAAAAAATGGGTCTTACAGAATCCGCTCAAACTGAAAATCAACAAACCTCTTAACTAAGAAAAACATGCAAGAAGTAAAAAAGGGCGATAACGTCCAAGTACATTACACAGGAAGATTAACTGACGGAACCGTTTTCGATTCTTCTGAAGGACGCGAACCCCTTGGGTTTACTGTGGGCGCCGGACAAATGATTCCGGGTTTTGACCGCGCCGTTGAAGGCATGAAAATCGGTGACAAACATACTGTCACCATTCCATTTATGGAAGCATATGGCGAACGTCGCGACGATTTAGTTATTGATGTTCCTGCTGCCGGAATTCCTGAAGGTCTTAATCCACAAGTTGGCGACCGTTTAGCTGTTAGTGGTCCACAAGGGCAGCGAAGGCCAGTTACCGTAGCTTCTGTCTCCGATGAAGGCGTAACCTTAGATGCCAATCACGATTTAGCTGGTAAAGACCTTATTTTCGATATCGAAATGGTAAGCATCAACTAAATAAAACCTTTTTTTTGATGAAGGCGGATAGTAACTCATCCGCCTTTTTTTTGCTCAAATATATCTTGCAGCTAAACATTTAACATTGAAAAAGATATCATAACACTGTATAATGGCAAGATAATAGCGTTAGACTTTCATCCAAAAACTCTCACAATTTTACTTTAAGACACATTTTTGAGCATTTCAACCAAGACGCTTTTTAAAGTCGCATTTCCAATGTTAAGTTTTTGAACGCCCCTATTCCTGCGTTTTCATTTTTAGTACTTTAGTATAAACAGCTATCAACACCTTGAATATTTGTCGGATATGGAACTGGTTTCAGCTAAAATGCAGGAAATAGAAGCCCTTTTTTTAAAACAACTTAATCATGCCATCGAAATTGGCGATACAGAAGCTCATAAACGCATCGAGAAATTAAAAAAGCTTGAAAAAGCCATTCTTGAAACCCAAAACGAACTTATTGAAGCTACATTTAACGATTTTGGAAAACCTGAATTTGAAACCAAACTCTCAGAAATTGCGATTGTAACTTCGGATATTCATCATATCATCAAACATTTGCGCTCATGGATGCGTCCCAAATCCATTAAGCGAACCTTATCTATACCAACTCTTTCCGGTGAAATTGAATATCGCCCAAAAGGGGTTTGTTTAATTTTATCGCCATGGAATTATCCTTTCAATTTAGCTATTGGACCACTTTTATCAGCGATAGCAGCCGGGAACTGCGTAATAATAAAACCTTCGGAACTAACGCCACATACTTCAGCATACGTTGAAAAGCTTATACAACAGGTTTTTCCGGAAAATGAAGTGGCTGTGGTTCAAGGGGATGCTGAAATTGCAGCTTATTTAACCTCTTTACCCTTTGATCATATTTTTTTCACAGGAAGTCCAAAGGTGGGCAAGTTAGTAATGGAAGCTGCCTCTAAACATTTAACAAGTGTCACGTTAGAATTGGGTGGGAAATCACCCGTAATTGTTACCAAATCTGCAGATATTGAATTGGCCGCCAAACGAATTTTATTTGGAAAGTATATTAATGCCGGTCAGACCTGTATCGCTCCTGATTATGTATTAGTGCATGAAAGCCAACATGAAGCCCTAATAAAAGCCCTCATAGAAATCGGTAAAAAATTCACGGAATCTGCTGAGTTTTGTAAAATCATCACATCTAAACATGCGGAACGCTTTCAATTTTTATTGGATGATGCTTTTCAAAAAGGGGCGTCTGTGGTATTTGGTGGAAAAATAAACCCTGAAGAGCGCGAAGTTTCATTAACGATAGTGGA
>CAZIQX010000131.1:0-9853 GCA_964541325.1 uncultured Chitinophagales bacterium
ATGTAACGCTCTTTAAGCAGCTCAACGATTCCATTGAGTATCTCCCTTCTCCGGCGGCACTTCAATTCAAAGGAGTTCCTTTAACCTATTGGGATGTGAGTTTTATTGATGCTGATGCCAGTCCTAATCTGATTTCCAATGAAAATTTGCAATCTAGTTCAGTATTGAAGGTTCGTTTGGATGACTTTGGCAAAGTAGTTCAACTTGAAACTCAGCCTCAATTTCGAAATGCATTATTTTATCAAGGAGATTCGTTAGCAGAAATTGCAGAAAACATTGTTCAAAATGTCTTTGGTTTTGGCTTATCAAATTATCGTTTAGATACCCGGAAAGACACTAGTATTCAACTCGAATCACAAATTGAAACGAGTCAAAACAAAACGATTATCTCCAAACAATCAGAAAATAAGTACGAGTTTGTTTGGCGTAAAAATGATCTTTCTCAAACAGGTCCCTTAAAAATGACCTTAGCATTACAGCCGGAAATTAGAACATTTGAACGTGGTGAATTGAGCCAAGGCGTTGGTATTCATTCGTTTAAAACGGTATATGTAGATGAAGTAATTGAAGAAAGTAATCGCGCGAATAATGATTTAACAGAAGCGTATTTCTTTTTTGTGTCTTTACTAGTGTTGATTGCCTTGGTTGTTATTGTAGCTGTTCGTCAGATTTTAAAAGGTATGGTGGAGTGGAAACGCGGTTTCATCATGCTATTTATTGGGATTATTCTTATTGGAAGTTGGCGTGGTTTGTACTTCTTTCAATCTCAATTTTGGGTTTTATCGAATGCAGCAACAGTTTCTTACATTTTCAATACCCTTTTATATGCCTTATTGGCTGGTATTTTTGCTGCTTTAGCCTACATGGCCTGGGATTCTCTAGCTCGAAAACAACGTCATATTCAACTTCCCATCATTGACGCCATTTGGCAAGGTAAACTGTTTTATAAGGAAACCGGCAAAGCAATAATTTACGGATATGCGGCATCTGGAGCTCTATTGGGTGTGTTTGCAGTGGCTTTGCTTGGCTTCGACCTAAGTTTCTTTCAGTTTGATAGCCAGTTTGGTTTTGCTGAGGCCACAAGTGTAATTCCGGTTGTAACTATTCCATTAAATGCTTTAGGAATTGCAGTTTTAGGCCTGATTGCTCACTTTGGCTTGAGTACAAGTGTAGTTCAGGAATTGTTTAAAAAACCAGCGTGGTCAATTCCACTAAGTTTTGTTCTCTCCGGGTTTCTTTTAACAGGAATTGGACGTTTTTTTGGAACTGAAGGGACTTATCTTCAAGATTTTCTGCTTTTCTCTATGTTATTGGTGCCATTAACCTTGGCCTATCGTCAATTGGGATATCTTACTGTAACTGTTGCATGGGGCTCGTTTGCCATGATTCTGTTCATGACATCCTACTTTAACCCAAATTCTTCAAGTATCATTATTCAGTTTCTGATTCTTTTAGGGGTGTATTTATTATCGCTTATTTTCGGATTTATTGCCGCCCGTTTTGGTGATTCCATTGTAGATGAACGTGGATACATCCCCGAATACGAAGAAAAAATATCACGACAACTCCGATTTGAAAAAGAAATTGAAATCGCTCGCGAATCTCAGTTTGAGTTGCTACCTGTAAACACTCCGGAATTGCCTGAAGCAATGATTTGTGGCTTTTTTATCCCATCGTTTGAAGTTGGCGGCGATTATTACGATTATTTCTTAAAGTATGATGTAGGTGGAAATCCACGCTCATTAGCTATTACCGTTGTTGATGTTTCAGGCAAAGCTATGAAAGCCGCCATGCATGCTGTTCATACAAGTGGACTTATTTTATCCCGATTTCCTACAGATACGCCTGAACAGGTGCTAACTATGATAAATCCGTTCATTCATCAAAAAACAGATAAAAAAACGTTTATTACCGGAATTGCAGCCGAATATGATTTTGAATCAAAAGTTTTGCGAGTAGCCAATGCCGGACATTGTTTGCCGGTGTTAAAACGAAATGGTAAAGCTGAATTTATTGAAACGCCCGCACCTCGATATCCATTAGGTATTATGCGAAAGGTTGATTATAAAGCAGCCGAAATCCAATTGCAATCCGGCGACATTGTACTGTTTTACTCTGATGGTTTACCTGAAGCACAAAATACCAGAAAACAACGTTTTGGATTTGAAAACGTTCTGAAATTGATGGAAGAAATGGATCACGAAAACGATACCTCATCCAGTATCTGTCAATACATCAAACGAAAAGTACAAACCTTCAGTGCCTATCAAATGGCGGATGATACCACAATCGTTGCTCTTAAAATTAATTAAGGGAAAGTGGGTTGGAATCAAAATATGTTATCTTTGATTTTTGATTTCCTTGTTCACAGTGGAAATGGTTGCTGTTGTTTAAATTAAGCTTTAATCTGTTGTCTGTCATCAGGTTAAGCTAATTTCGTCCCTTTTTTAGCCTCTCATTACTATGCAACAAAAAACTATTCTTTTAAAAGATTTGTAAAAATCACACATTTTATGTCCGTTTGAAATTGCTTATACTGCATTCGAA
The DNA here is from genome assembly GCA_964541325.1 of uncultured Chitinophagales bacterium. Taxonomy (GTDB): domain Bacteria; phylum Bacteroidota; class Rhodothermia; order Balneolales; family M1805; genus M1805. The sequence continues at coordinate 2,548 of CAZIQX010000131.1, forward strand.
AGCGGTTCTAACAGGCAGGAGGACAAATGCTTACCTTAGTTGAACGTCGCACAGAGCGGCTCAAAAATTTATCCAAAATCAGTTGGGATGTTGTGGTAATCGGTGGAGGTGCAACAGGTGCAGGTGTGGCGCTAGACGCATCACAGCGTGGATTTAAAACATTGCTTATTGAAAAAGGTGACTTTGCCGGTGCTACATCAAGCGCATCTACAAAATTAATTCATGGAGGAGTTCGGTATCTCGAAAAAGCGGTTAAAGAGTTCGATCCGGGACAACTTTCGTTGGTTTTTGAAGCCTTGCACGAACGTTCGACGATGTTAAAACTAGCGCCTCATTTAACGGAAGTTCAGCCTATTATCATTCCGTGTTATTCCTTGGTAGAGTTAGCATATTTTAAAGCGGGTACGTTTTTTTATGATAAACTTGCCCCTTTTGATACGGAATTCCCTGAAAGCAGAATTCTCACCAAAGAACAGGTGCTTACACTCATACCGGAGTTGAAATCAGACCAATTAGCTGGCGGAGTATTGTATGTTGATGGTCAGTTTGATGATGCTGCTTATAACTTGGCGCTCATTCGTTCTGCGGAGTCTTTTGGTGCCGAAACGATGAATTATGTGTCTTGTGTGGATTTCATAAAAGATGAGGACGGTGTTATCCACAACATTCAAGTAAAGGATGAAATCAGTGGGGAGATTGCTTTTTTTGAAACGCGATTTACCATTAATTGTACCGGCCCATTTTCTGATGATCTTCGAAAAAAAGCAAATGTCGATGTTTCTGAGCGTTTGCGACCGTCACAGGGAATTCATCTTGTTTTTGAACAGGATTTACTTGGTGGAACAACCGGATTTTTAATCCCAAAAACAGAAGATGGACGTTTAATTTTTGCTTTGCCTTGGTATGAAAGTGTAATCATTGGCACTACCGAACGTGAGATTCATCAAACCGAAGATTATCAACGAGTTAAAGAAGAGGACGTTCACTACATTCTGGAAAACTTACGACGTTATTTGGCTAAACCCATTCACGAATCGGATATAAAAAGCGTTTTAGCCGGTGTTCGTCCACTCGTAGCTGCTGAGCGTTCAAAAACTTCTGAACTTATTCGCAATCATGAAATTGAAGTATTTGAAAATGAACGATTTATGTCTGTTCTTGGCGGAAAATGGACAACCTATCGTAAAATGGCAGAAGATGCAGTTGATGAACTGGGTAAACAACTAAACATAGAACGCGATTGTGTAACAGCTCAAACGCCTCTGTTTAATGCTATATCTTTTCAGGAATATGAAGCGATGATTCAAGGTTTTGATCTCACTCTCCAACAAAAAAACTATTTATACCGTTATGGAAATCAGATTTTAAATGTGCTCTCTTTTTGTAATTCAAATCGTCCTGATCCGGTGCACCTGGATTATCCCTTTATTTGGGAAGAAGTAGATTTTGCGTTGCGCTATCAACATGCACTTTTTCCGGATGATATCCTTGCCCGAAGAATGCGAGTAAAATTTGTGAATCAAAACCTAGCGAAACAGATGCTTCCCAGAGTAATTGAACGCATTGCAACCTATCATAGCCTTACAGAACAGGCCAAAAAAGAATTACTTACAAGATACACGTAAAATGGGTTAATCCTTTAAGTACGCGGAAAACAGCTGTTCAAAGTCGTCGAGTAAATCTTGTTTTATAGATAAGGAAGCAAATTCGGCCAAGCAGTTTAAAATTACAATAGCATTTAAGTTGGCATCTTTATCGAACAATCGACCTAATCGGTCACAAAAAGACTGATTTACAATTTTAATTTCATCATAGATATCTGCTAATCCTTCTAGAGACCAATCCGGTTCTAAACCATGTCGTGAACGCATAAATTGAGCCATGAAGTACATGGATATAACCCGATACAAACTCTCTTTGATGGTTGCAAATGGAAGGTGATTACGAACCATCGGGCGCAATTTATCTAAAACAGGGCAACCACTTGTAGCCATTACTATTCCCAAAAGTGAACTCAACGAATCCTGAATAGCCACCCGCTTTTTATACATACGATGTTGTGTAACGATGGTAACATCGGCCATATCATATGAAAATAAACTGGAAAAGAATGACGTAATATCATTCATATTTAAAGCTACAGGGCAGTACGGCGAACTTTCTTTGTTCAAGGGACAATTCGGACATTGTGACACTTCTAATCGGGTCCATTCCGGAAAAACACGATGCTGAGTCTTTAATGCAAGTGTATCTGGGTCCAAATCCATTGAAAACGTAGCCTTTGTGCCATCATCAAGAACAAAAGTATATTCAAAAAAAAGCTGTTCGTCGTCTAATAAGTGCATATACTGTAACTTTCGGCTTGTATCTTGGTAGTGCAAGTATATCCATCAAATTTGATGAAAACTATAAGAATTAAAAAATCTCGTTTATGGCCAATCAAAATTTTTCAGAAATAAAAATGCCGCCCGAGTTTGAGCGCTACAAAAAGCTCATCAAATGGGTAGCTCTTTTTATCGTTGCGATAATCGTGATAAGTACAACATTTGTAACGGTTTCAACCGAAGAAAATGCAGTAGTATTACGGTTTGGAGAATATCAAAGAACGCTTGATCCGGGTTTGAGCTTTGTAATGCCTTTTGGTGTAGAAAAAGTGTACAAAATTCCGGTTGAGCGTCAGTTAAAATTAGAATTCGGGTATCGAACGCAGGAAGCTGGTGCTCGAACAAGATACTCAACTCGCGATTTCAAAGAAGAATCCTTGATGTTAACAGGCGATTTAAACCTTGCACAGGTTGAGTGGGTTGTTCAATATCGTATTAACGATCCGTACCGATTCTTGTTCAAAGTTAGAAATCCAGAAAAAACTTTGGCCGATATGTCGGAATCAGCTATGCGTCAGATTGTTGGCGACCGCACAGTAGATGAAGTGTTAACAATTGGGCGACAAGAAGTTGCATTACAGGTGGAACAATTGCTTCAGGCCATGTGTGTAGAGTACGAAAATGGTATTAAAATTGAACAGATTGTACTTCAGGATGTAAATCCGCCCGATCCGGTAAAGCCTTCATTTAATGGTGTAAACGAAGCACAACAACAACGTGAACGTTTAATCAACGAAGCAAAAGCGGAATTCAATAAAGTTATTCCTAGTGCAAAAGGTGAAGCTCAGGAAAAAATCCAACAAGCGGAAGGATATGCCTTTCAACGTATAAATCAGGCCAAAGGGGAAGTAGCGCGCTTCAATTCCTTGTATTCGGAGTACGTAAAAGCGCCTGAAATCACCAAAAAACGTATGTATCTGGAAACTATGACCAAAATATTACCAAAAATGGGTAATAAACTTATTCTTGATGAAAAAGGAAGAAACGTACTGCCACTTCTACAAATGCAACAATCAGCAGCTAAGGGAGGCACCCAATGAAATCCTTTAAACCAACATTAATTGGAATTGTTTTATTCCTCGTCTTTTTATTGGTGAATGCTTCACTTTTTGTAGTCGATGAAACCGAACAGGTTATTATTACTCAGTTTGGTCAGCCTGTGGGAGAAACGATTACATCGCCGGGAATCCATTTCAAAGTGCCGTTTATTCAGGATGCCAATTTCTTTGATAAGCGTTATTTGGAATGGGATGGAGACCGTAATCAGGTTCCAACCAAAGACAAAAAATTTATTTTTGTGGATACGTATGCACGTTGGCAAATTACCGACCCGCTTCAATTTTTTATACGTTTAAAAGATGAACGTGGTGCGCAATCCCGTTTAGATGATATCCTCGACGGGGAAACTCGAAATGCTATTGCTGCCCACGATTTGCTTGAAGTGGTGCGTTCTACAAACAGAACTCCTGTTCAAATAGAACTAATCAGCGATGAAATTGAAGCAAGATTGGATAAAATCACTATCGGACGCGATTCAATTCAAAAAATCGTGTTAAAAACGGCTAATGAACGTTCTGCCGATTTAGGAATAAAAATCCTAGACTTCCGTTTCAAACGCATCAAATATGTGGAAGAAGTTCAACAGCGCGTGTATGAACGCATGATTTCTGAACGTGACCGAATTGCGGAAAAATTTCGCTCCGAAGGTCGTGGTGAAGCCAATAAAATTTCCGGTGAAAAAGAAAAGGAATTGGCAAAAATTCTTTCTGATGCTGACCGTTTAGCAGCAGAAATCCGTGGTAAAGCAGATGCTGAAGCGGCTGCTATTTACAATAATTCGTACAACAAAAATGTGCAAAGTCGAGAATTGTACGAGTTTTTAAAAACAATGGAAGCCTATGAACAAGCTTTCGATAAAGAAACGCAAATTATCTTATCCACTGATAGCGAGTTTTATAAATACCTGAATCGCATCAAGTAAAAACAAAAAAAGCTGACTCAATACGAGTCAGCTTTTTTTTGCTTCTAATTTAAGTTGTTGTTACATCTTGCCAACCGATTTTAAATAGCTTGTTAATTTTTCGACACTGTGGGTGGTATCAACCTCAGCTTTAAGTTCCATCAGCATGGTGTACAAGCCCATATGGGTTTTTGCTGAATAAATAAAATGCCTTGAACCAACCGGTTCTTTAAAACTTGTGGCTTTTTTCAAATGATTGCTTAGTTCAATTTTATAAGCAGGGTTATCAAATGAAAAACGTTCTTCACGGTATGGACGAATAAAAGTATCCCCAAATGTTTTAAAGAAATCAAAATATTCAGCATTCACACCCGATTTACCCGGTTCAGAACTTAAAATTTCCAGCTCCTGGTACAAACGATTAAGACGTTCCTCATCATCATTTTTGTGCAGAGGTAAAGCACTCATGTAACTATCGAAAAACGCTTTGGGAAACGTTTTTACGCATCCAAAATCAAGAATGCCCAATTTCCCATTTTCCATGAATTTATAATTTCCCGGATGGGCATCAGCGTGTATGGTTCGGTTTTCATTGATTTGATTGTGAAAAAAATCCCATAAAATCTGGCCAAAATGATTTCGTTGTTCGGCATCGGGGTTATCTTGCAAAAATTCTTGCAAATGTTTGCCTTCTAAAAAAGTCATGGTTAATACACGAGAGCTCGATAAATCAGAAACATAACGAGGTGTATCAATGGTATCGGAGGCATACTGTTTGTAAAACGTTTCCATTCTTGAACCTTCTAAAAGGTAATCGGTCTCTTCGAGTAAACGTTCTTGTATTTCGGCAAAATAACCATCCGTTTGTGTTGATTTCACCACTTGTTTAAAAATGGTTTTTGCCATCTTTAAGTCGCTTTGAATGGTTTCTCGCACATTCGGGTACTGAATTTTTACAGCAAGTTTTCCGTGATCTTTATGATAGGCTACGTGAACCTGACCAATCGAAGCCGCAGCAATAGCATTCAAATCAAATTGCTCAAACAGATTTTCGGGATAATCGCCTAGTTCACGTTTCACAATGGAACGAACAAGCATAGGATTGATTGGGGGAACTTTGTACTGAGCCTGACTCATCACATCCATAAATTCATCAGGTAATAAACCACTGTTATCCACACTAATACTTTGTGCAATTTTTAGCGCCGTTCCACGAAGCTGTGTGAAGGCTTTGAATAATTCATTGGCATTCGATCGATGTAAATCGGAAGTATTGGTTTCTTTTTTCTTGATGACTCGGTCTAAGTGATGTTTGGCATAATTAGTGCCAACTTTTAATCCGGCTTTCGTAAAAATTTTTCCACGTTCGAACTTAGTAGATGGGAATTTATCCATTGATTAAAACAACCATTTTTTTAATGAAAATTCTCCTTGAGCGTACAAGGTTTTAAGATAGGAAAAGCCCTTGTCGGGTAAATCGTTATGTAGAAAAGCATCAAGTAAAGACGCAAACTTATCAACGCGTTCAATCCATTGTTCTTCAGTTAAAGATTCTTTCAGAATAGCATGCATAAACTGCTCAAAATCCCGAATCATTTGTCCATAAAAAACATCTCCAATTAGAAGATGTGCTGTGGAACTGATTCGGTTATCCTGAATGACAAGCGATGAGAATAGCTCTTTAAATTCGATATCGATTTTAGAGCTGTAAAAAATGCCGGATTCGATGAGTCCCCAACCAATTCGTGAAAATACCGGTTCTTGTTTGAGTAAGTCGGCCATAGAGTAGAGCCAGTGAGCAAATCCTTCGCCAAAACTCAACTCAGAGTAAGCTTCAATGTCAATATTTTGATCGTGAATCGTCTGGAAAGCTTCACGAAAATAATCTATCACAAGCTCATCGGTTGAGTTATACACTGTTTTTAACTCTAATACATCGATTTGTAGATAATTGGACAATTCGTCAAGCTCAGGAATAAATCCTTTTTCGTTGGTAAATAAAATGGCTTGTTGAATTAATTCGGTTTTTGTCATGATATGGAAAATCAAATTTGTAAAAGGGAAACGATTTGGATAGGTTGAATCGTTCGTTGCTGCTACGAATTACTTGGAATATTGTTTTTGAATTATGAGTCTTGATAAATCTTCTTTCGAATACAAACGTGATTTCCTGTTTTTGGGCTTATCATCCATCTTTATTACGGCTTTGGTTTTAGGTAATGTAATTGGAACTACTAAGTTTGTTACACTTTTTGTTTGGCATATTCCGGATTGGTTTTTAGGATTTGTACCGGAGTTGGTTCGCAAGGGTTCAATCTACACCATGAGTGTTCCAGCGGGTGTAATTGCCTATCCAATCACGTTCCTAGCTACTGATTTGATCTCAGAATTATTTGGTAGAAAAAAAGCACAAATGGTGGTTTGGATAGGATTTATGATGAATTTTTTTATGCTTTTAGTGATGAGTATTAATCATTGGCTTCCCAATTCGTTTGGAATAAGTGGCGGTCTTGACTTATTTGAAGGAGTTTATCAATTCATGGTAGGGAATACCATCGGTAGTATGATTGCATACCTTGTTGCTCAAACCGTTGATGTTCGTTTATTTCATTTTTGGAAACGATTAACCAAAGGAAAACACCTTTGGCTACGTAATAATGGTTCAACAATGGTGAGTCAACTAGTAGATTCTACAGCAATTTTAACCATCTTATATGTAGCCGGAAACCTAGGCAGTTCAGTGAATACAATTAGCGCACTTATCGTGCTTATCATAAACTCTTACTTATTCAAATTTATAGCTGCACTACTCGACACGCCATTTTTTTACATGGGAGTTAAATACTTACAGCATTATAACGAGGATGGAATTGGAGATTGACGGAATATCGTTCTATTCTGTACAATTATATCGTTTTAATAACAAGCGCAAAATCGTCTTATGATATCTTTTGAAAATACA
>CAZIQX010000132.1:0-3738 GCA_964541325.1 uncultured Chitinophagales bacterium
TTAGGTGTTAGCAAAAGTTATAAAGTTGTAGAGGTTTAAAGGTTTAGAGTGATTTTTGATTGTTGATCTATGATGTATGATTTAGAGTTTAAGGCCGAAAGACAAAAGCTGAATGCTGAAAAAATTTTGAAATGACTACCCTCTTACTTTCGATTTGATAGAGCTAATGAGTGAACTTTCAGCAATCAGCAATCAGCAATCATCCTTGCTTTCAGCTTTAGATTTTTAGCTTAAATCCCTCCAGCTCACATATAGACAGTCTAAATAAGACTTATAAGTATGAAATGTGTGTAATTTCAGTAACTTTGGGCAGATAACAATCACAACCCTTAAAAAAACGTATACAACTATGGCCGTTGAATTTTTAACCATCGACACGTTTAAAGAAAAAGTATTCAATTTTGAAGCATCACAGGAATGGAAATTTGAAGGTGAAAGACCTTGTATCATTGACTTTTACGCAGATTGGTGTGGTCCTTGTAAAATGGTAGCGCCTGTTTTGGAACAATTGGCCGTTGAATACAAGGATAAAGTTGATATTTATAAAATTGATACAGAAGATCAGCAGGAATTAGCGGCTATGTTCGGTATTCGTAGTATTCCTTCGTTATTATTTGTTCCTTCTGAGGGTCAGCCACAAATGGCTATGGGAGCTCTTCCTAAGGAGTCGTTCCGTCAAATTATTAAAGAAGTATTACACGTTTCTCGCGAAAATTAAGTACTGTTTTAGGACTCAGTTACACAAGTCATTGTCGGGCTAGACCTTTTTCGGACTCACAGCGCTTATGGCTCTGTGAGTCCTGTATGTGAGCGTGAAAAGATGCAGAACTAGTGCAATGCTCACATACACGACTCACAGTCAATAGAATGACTGTGAGTCGTAAGTACGCTTTCGCTAGCTACATCCCAAGGTAGTTCCAAGATGGTGGCCTTCGCCACCATGACGTTATGTCGCAGGCGTCTTCGCCTGTGACGATGCTAATGTTAACTAGGACTCACGGCGCTTTTGACACTGTGAGTCCTGAATGTGAGCGTGAAAATATGCAGAAGTAGTGCAGCCCTCACATAAACGACTCACAGTCAACAGAATGACTGTGAGTCGGAAGTAACCATACCTACGGACGAAGACGTCCGCGGAATATCATGAATAAACTCATACACGACTATCAGTGTCGAATGCTTTTGGCACTGATAGTCGTGTTTCGTTAAAACTCTACAATAAACCCAAAGGTTGGCAATACCGTTGCGCTCGAATTATCCAAAATAACCGGAATAGCATTCGAACCATCAGCACGTAAAGCTTGTCCATCCGTTGTGGCAAAACCTGAATTATCCGGTGTGCGTTGGAAGGTATATTGTGGATAAGCCGGATTCACAGCACCCAACACGTTCGTCACATCCAGAAATAAATCAAACGTAGCGCGTTTAAAGTTCCATTTTTTATCAATGCGTAAATCTAACTGCTGAAATCCACCCAAACGCAAATCATTCAAACGCGTATAATCTAAAATACCTACGCCCAATGAGGCATAATTACGCTGAGAAGCCACATCATCAAAAGGTGTATAAGGCGCACCTGATGCATAGCGGTATTTAAGTCCCAACTCCCAGGTTTTCGCAAACTTCCACCCAAATATTGCCGAAATTAAATGTCTCGAATCCCAACTTGAGGGTATCAACACTCCATCGGAACCGGAAAACTCACTTGTTACATAGGTATATGAAAACGTGGCAAATACATCTCTAATCAGCTTTTGTTGAAATAAAAACTCGGCGCCATAGGCACGACCTTCGCCATTTGATGACACTGCCTCATTCCCGATTGATCCAAAATTTCCACCTACATTAGCCAGGGAAATCCCATCACGAATACTAACCGGATAATTAAAGTAATTTTTCCAGAAGCCTTCTAGTGTGAACCGAGTCCCTCTAAATGGAAGATATTCTAATCCGGCTACATAATGATCAGAGCCCAGATACGAATTGGAGCGATTCACAAAATCACCGTTTTCATCTTGAAATCCGAGTGTCGTGTAAATCGGAATTTTGTAATAACGACCCACCGAAGCATTCACATTCCATTGTTCCGCAAGGGCATATGACAATGATAGTCGAGGTGATAGGGTTTCTAAAGGATTGTTTCCATCCGAGGTAAATGAATTCATATCGGTACGAATACCCAAGGAGACGCCCAAACGGTTATCCAAAACCGTTCCGGAAAGCTGAGCAAATCCACCATAACGGAAGAAATCAAGTTCTGTATTAAAGTTGAGCGTTACTTCCGGTTGAACCACGTTATTTTGGTCATCGCGGATTTCCTTACGTAAACGATTAAAAAACGAATTCGTGAACTGCATATATTGCGACATCACACCGGCAGATAGATTCCACTTGCCCAAATACTTATTGTACTCAAAACGGGCTTTGTTTTCCGTTTCACGGGATACTAAACGCAAGGTACGGCGCGATTCATCTCCTAATTGTCGGTCTTCAAATTGATCGAGACGATTGTCCAACTCGTTGCGGCTCAATGCTAAGGTCCAATACCCTTTGTCCACCAAACGTTTCAGCGAAACCCCACCGGTGTAACTCCATTGATTAATGCTAGGGTTAGAACGCAGCACATATTCTTTCTCCAAGGTGGTTTCACGCGGCTCCGCAAAATTAAATTCATCAATCGCACCCACACCTATAAAGGTTAGGGAGGTTTGTGCATCCAATTGATGACTTACTTTAGTCTGAAAATCCCAATAATTGGGTCGGATAGGTAAGTCGATGGCTTCAAACAAAAACTGTAGGTAAGAACGGCGAACCGAGGCGATATACGAGGTATTTTTTCCGGCCGGACCTTCCGTTGTTAAGGCCACTTCCGATGCACTTAAGCGAAAATTACCCTGAAATCGCTCATTGTTACCCTCGCGCTGCTTAAAACTAAGCACGGAAGCCAGGGCATTGTCATAACGTGCATCAAAGGCAGAGGTAGCTAAAGTTACATCCTCAATAAAGGATACGTTCAGAATTCCTTGAGGTCCGCCGGCACTGCCTTGTGTGCTAAAGTGATTAATAACTGGTATTTCGATACCGTCCAAATAATAGACGTTTTCGTTAGGTGCACCCCCTCGTATAATGATATCGTTTCGGAAGCCACCCACAGAACCGGCTGTTGAACCCACACCGGGAAGGGCTTGAATCACTCGGGAGATATCAAAGTTTCCTCCGGGATTGGAGCGAATTTCTTCCGTTGTTACGCGTTGAATCGATAGGGGAGTTTCCAGGGTAGCAATCGAAACCCGTCGGTCGGCCACTACTTTTACTTCAATGGAATTGCAACAAAAAAGTGGACAGTGAATTATGCGACCTTTCGTTGTTTGGAGTTAGTTGTTTTTTCAAGTGGAGTTTGGTAATCCAAACCGGAGTGAATACGTCTTGTATTGTACCATCCTTCAATATAGCTGGCAAGTTCAGCTCTAGCCTGGTCTACCGAATGGAAGGAGAACCTATTGGTGCATTCTACTTTTAGTGTTTTAAAAAAGCTTTCCGCCACCGCATTGTCCCAACAGTTGCCCTTTCTGCTCATGCTTTGGGTTATCTTGTGCGTAGCTAGTAGGGCCTTAAACTCTGCGCAAGCGTACTGAATACCTCGGTCTGAATGGAACAGTAAGCCATTGGGTTTTCTGTTGCCCATGGCGATATGTAACGCTGCTAAGCTTGTCTGAGAAGCGGTCATGCCTGAACTCA
>CAZIQX010000132.1:3748-6345 GCA_964541325.1 uncultured Chitinophagales bacterium
CCAACCCACAACCCTACGATCATACAAATCTAAGATAGCCGTCACATACATCCACTGGCTGGCAACCTTGATATAGGTGATATCGCTTACCCATACTTTCCCAGGGTGATTAGCCCTAAAATCTCGGTTTAACAGATTCGGTGCTGGAACATAGGAATGGGCAGAGTTGGTTGTTTGTACATACTTGCGTCTAACTATACTCCACAGTCGAGCGGCTTTCATCAATCGCGCTACTCGTGGCCTGGATACAGCTAGACCTTGTTTATGTAACGCTTTGGTGACTCTTGGACTCCCATAAGTCTGCCTGCTTTGATCATAAATAGCCCGAATACGGCAAACAAGCTGGGTGTTTTCCACACTGCGTTTACTAGGCTTATTAGCTAGCCACTTGTAATACCCACTTCGACTCACTTGTAATACCTTACACATCTTCTCAACAGGAAATACCGCTTTATAGGTTGTTATAAACCTGAAAGTTTCCCGTCGGTCTTGGAGAAGATGCTTACGGCCTTTTTTAGAATATCTCGCTCTAGTTTAACCTCGCGCAGTTCCTTACGCAATCGAATTAATTCTTGTTGGCCCTGGCTTAACGCTGGTGATGTAGCTGTGAGTGAAGAAAGTTCTTGGTTCAGCTTCCATCTTCTGACGGTATCATGACCCAGCCCTAAATCTTTACCAACCTGTTCGGAAGATTTTCCGCTATCGAGCAGTTCAATAGCCATCTGTTTAAATGCCTGATTATACTTTGTCATATGTTTAATTTAGTGATAACTCGCATTCTTAACTGTCTACTAAAAGATAGCAACTCCAAACCACATTCGGAGGGAGACCGAGAGGGTGGATAAGGCAACCGTCATTCCTGTGATAAAGGTGTACCAAGTAGTACGTGAAGCCATCTTTTATATTTATCAAATCGCTTATCGGTACTCCGATACAAGTTGGCGTCTTTGCAAAACAAAAAAATACATTTTATTATGAAAAATCTTCATGGTTACAGGGATTTAATATTATATTTGCAAAAAACCTGCAAATTTTTGCCATAAAACCTCATATATTCAATGGGAACAATCTGAATGTATATGATTTTAAATTTCTCCATTACCAATTTTCGATCGATTAAAGACACCATCACATGGAGTCTTGGTAAAACAGGGCTTAAAGAATCCACTCGCTTAAATGCCAATTTTATAGCACAAGGGAAGCATACTTTGCTCAAGACGGCAGTGATATATGGACCAAATGCATCAGGGAAAAGCAATATTTTACGGGCATTAAAGGCATTAGAATACTTAATTCTCAGGAGTTCAACATTTAAACCAGAAGACGACATCACACCTTATGAACCGTTTAAGCTAGATTCAGAATTTCAAACAAAACCCGTCTCGTTTCAAATTGAATTTATTCAACAAGGAATTTTATACTTATATGCCGTTTCATTTACTAAAAATGAAATAGAATCCGAAGTTCTTCACAATTATCCTAACGGGGTTCAATCGCTACTGTTCTACAGAGTAAAAGATAGGGACATCAAGTTTGGCGAACAGTATAAAGGGGCTAAAAAGACGATTGAAAAGCTATTGTTACCCAATCAATTGTTTCTTTCTAAAGCTGCTGAAAATGCAGTGGAGTCAGTTATTGAACCGTTTCAGTTTTTTGCAAATACACTACGAATTTATCCTTTCCTGGAGGAATATCATGAATCAAATTTGGGTAGATTATTTGCAAAACGATTAGCTCAGCAACAAAACTCTCGTTTTTCAGCATTATTTAACGCATTAATTTGTTCATTAGATACAGGTATAGATTCTGTAGTGGCAAAAGAAACAGATTGGTCAATGGTACAGTTGCCGGATTCTATATCCGATGAGGTAAAAAAACAATTTCAGGAGCGATTTCGTTATTCGGTAAAAACCAGGCATAAATGGTTTGACCAAGGAAAAGAGAAAGGCATTATGGAATTCGATTTAGAAGAGGAATCGAAAGGGACTCAAAGCTTATTTGTAATGGCCGGTATCATAGTAGATGCTTTAGAACATGGTAAAGTCCTCGTTGTTGATGAATTTGAAAAAAACTTGCATCCGGGCATTACTTCGTTTTTAATAAAACTATTTCATAATCCGGTTACTAATCCTAAGCAGGCACAATTGCTTTTTGCAACACACGATATCACACAACTATCGGGTGAAGCTTTCCGCAGGGATCAGGTATGGTTTACCGAAAAAGGGGAGAATGGAAGTACGCAATTATTCCGTTGTTCGGATATAAAAGGCATTCGTTTAGGTACGCCTTTGGATAAATGGTATGCTTCGGGCAAATTGGGAGCAACCCATGTGATTAATGAGCTGAATTTTTTACTAGAGATGCAACACAATGAGCAGGAACAAACCGTATAGACGCCTATTGATGGTTTGTGAAGGACAAACCGAATACCAATACACCCTAGCTCTAAAACATACATTGAGTAGAGAGTTACAAAGAGGCATACAAATAGAGATTTCAATGAGTTCCGATACTAGTGCCCTGCAATTAGTAAATGAAGCTCGAGAATTAATGCTTTTGGCCAAACGCGATAAAAATCCGTATGAAATCGTTTGGCT
>CAZIQX010000132.1:6355-7600 GCA_964541325.1 uncultured Chitinophagales bacterium
TAAGTATTTATGAAGATCAAGCAATGGGGATTACAAGCAGCATATAGCGCAATCTGTTTGGAACATTGGTTTTTGTTGTTTTTTGAGGATAATAGACGCTCGTTTAGAAATGCGGAAGAAGTAATTCATTACCTAAAGCAAAGGCATTGGCCAACGTATCACAAAACAAAGATCAATCATTATGAGTTGTTAAAAGACCGATTACCCTTAGCTATGGAACGAGCAGCGTTCATTAAACAACAAGTGGATCACTCAATGCCGATAAACGAATGGAATCCCTTTTTCACACTTCATGAATTCATAGCATTTTTTGATGAATTACGAGAAGGACATAAAAGCAATAGAGTATAATAAGGAGTAAGTAATGATGAGTACACAAACAGCAAAAAAGCGAGTCCCAAAATTACGATTTCCTGAGTTTGATGGAGAATGGGAAGAGAAGAGGTTGGGGGAGTTAACTACCAAAGTTGGGAGCGGTATAACTCCGAAAGGAGGTAGTGATGTTTATGTTAAAAATGCAATTCCGTTAATTAGAAGTCAAAATGTGCTCGACAATAAACTTGAATTAGATGGCATCTGTATTGATTTAAATACTCATGAAAAAATGAAAAATAGTTGGGTTTATCCTAATGATATTTTACTCAACATTACAGGTGCTTCATTAGGAAGGTCATGTGTAGTTCCAAGCACAATAGACATTGCAAATGTTAATCAACACGTGTGTATAATCAGACCCAAAAAAGTATTAGAATCTAAGTTTTTGCAAAGTGTGCTTTCTTCGACCAAAGGGCAAATTCAATTAACTAAATTACAATCTGGAAGTGGTCGTGAAGGACTTAACTATCAAAATATTAGGGAGTTTAGAATTAAAATCACATCATTTAAAGAGCAGCAAAAAATTGCGGCGTTTTTGAGTGCGGTGGATAAAAAGATAGAGATGCTTTCTAAAAAGAAAGAGTTGTTAGAGCAATACAAAAAATGAGTGATGCAGCAAATCTTCACCCAAAAAATCCGCTCCAATGACCCCAACGGCAACCCTTTCCCCGCCTGGCAAACCAAACGCTTAGGGGATGTGTGCGAATTTAAAAAAGGAATTGGTTTATCTAAAAATGCTGTAGTTGAGACAGGTTTAACAAAATGCATTAGATATGGTGAATTATACACTATTTATGATGAAGTTATTAACAGTGTAGAATCAAAAACGAATGTTGATGAAAATGATCTATACATTTCCTCCGGTGGTGA
>CAZIQX010000132.1:7610-9782 GCA_964541325.1 uncultured Chitinophagales bacterium
AATAGATATTGCTAGATCTTCTTGTTTAAAATTGAAAGGTGTCGCTATTGGTGGAGATATTAATGTTTTAATTCCAAAACAAATAGATGGAGAATTTTTGTCATATTACATCAATTCAAATCTAAAAAAGCAAATAGCTGTCTTAGCACAAGGTAACTCTGTAGTACATTTATATTCCAAAGAGTTAAAAGAGTTGATATTTAAAGTACCTTCACAAGGTGAACAAATAACAATTAGTCTTTATTTGAGTCAAATAAGTTTCAAAAACAAATTTCTTCAACAAAGAATAAATCGGTTGTTACAATTCAAAAAATCCCTCCTCCAACAAATGCTTGTGTAAACATGAAAGTGTCATATCTAGAAAGTATTTTGTCTTCTATTAAATTTGATGATTTAGTTGTTTTATCATCCATTCTAAGTTTAATTGAAGTAAATGAAAAATTTCCAGATGGTGACTTTCTATATACTCCTCAAGTAAATAACGTAAAAAATAATATTCTTACTAAATCAATATTTAATTCTCATTCACATTATTTGTCACCTAAAGATTTATCGTTAGATACGTTCATATTGATTTACAATAAGGCTGCAGCACTTGGTGATAACTCAGAGCTATTGGAGAGGCGTGATATTTCAGATGAGGAAAAGTTAAAGCTATACATGTCGTTCATGTTAACTTCCCAATCGGCTTTTACCCAAAATCCAATCTCTAAAATTGCAATATCAAAGTACATTTTTGATTTATATCCCAAAAAGTATGAAAATGAACTTAAAGAAAAGTTTAAATATAATTACTTCAATATAAATCAATGCATAAGTAAAAATCTAGGAATATCATTTAATACATTCATATTAATTTCAATATTTATTGGTTTTATTGATCCTAAATTAAAATATGATAAATACTTCACCCCAATTAATAAAAATGATTTAGTTAATCTTGCAAAAAAAAACGATCCAATTTTTAATGAAATACAACAGAAAATTATATTACGACATGTAGTTCGAATAAAAGAATATTATGCAAAATTAGTATTTAGTATTAAACCTTTAATATTTAAAACTCAAGTTGTTTCAAATTTGTTACCCTTTGTCGATTACGAGACATTTGAAAGTTATTTTAATCTTACTGCAGCTAAGTTGAATGAAGTTAGAAAGTCACAATTAAAAAAAGAATTTAATATTGGACATTTAGCACAACAAATTACACCTTTGTTAAGAAAACCAATTTTAAAATTAGACATCCCAGCATACATAGTTCCAAATTACAGATATTTTCAATCAAGCATATCTGAAATAATAAGATTGGCATTGAATGAAGACATTGATAATAAAGGGTTGAATGAAACTTTAGGTTTTTTACAAGAGAAGTTAATACAAGAAATTTCTAAAGAACTAGAAAGCTCAGTAATTATTCTTGATGAACAAGTATATATTAAAAATAACTCTGAATTTCGTGGTCCAGATTTACTTATTGTCGATGATGGGAGACCAATATTAATTGAATCAAAGTTATCACAGTTAAGGGTAACAACCAGGATAAATCCATATGGAGATAATTTAGACTCCCAACTTAACAATTTATATACTGCAGTTTGCAAATTGGAGGAAAAATATCACGATTTATATGATCATTCTCATTATACTTTTTTAAAATCAAATTTAAGGCCAAGAGAATCAATAGAACCTGTATTTGTAGGCATTGTTTATCAAGGAGTAGAAGTTATGCAGGAACAAATCAGGGAGAATAAAGAAAAAAATGTAAATCACCCTTTAGCAAATTTAAATTACCCACATGTATTTCTTGATCTTGAGACGTATTTAAGAGCAGTTGAAATATGTAAGTCACACAACATTGGGTTGTATGATTTATTATTAGAGTATTGGGAAATAGGAAATATTACTACTGCAAAAAAGTATTCAGCTGATTCATTTAAAATGAGATCATATAACAATAAAAATAGCTTTACAAGACGTGTTTACGACGATTTAATTAGTGCAATTTCATCATAATAATAGACAAATATGGAAACACCTACTTTAAAACAAATCAATCAAATCGTAATTAATTTTTTAAATAGAAAAACGCCTGAGGTATTAGCTATACGTGGTAAATGGGATCAAATAAAATAGTTGGGGAGTTGTATTATGTGTAGGTTTGGGTTATGGATA
>CAZIQX010000133.1:0-685 GCA_964541325.1 uncultured Chitinophagales bacterium
CTTCAGCTTTTGTCTTTCGGCCTTTAACTCTAAATCATACATCATACATCAACAATCCCTGCCCCCTTACTCCTTACTCCAACTTTACAACTTTAAACCTCTACACCTTTGAACCTTTTTAGAAATACACCTCTACAACTTTATAACTTTTGCTAACACCCAATACCTTACCCCTTAAACCTTTTTTAAAAAAACCATTTACTTGTTATCCAAATGCGATTTATAGTCCCTTAACTCGGGTTCAATTTTCGAAAAATCAGGCCATTTTAACTTTCTGAGCTCTTCCTTTACCGCTTCTTCATCTGCAAAAAATCTCACTTTACGATTTAGTCGCATTTTAGTGCCATCAGGACGGGTTCCTGTTTGTTCAAATACATTTATAACCACTTGGGTTTCACCTTTTCCTGCTTCAAACTCCATGACATCAGGCGAGGAAGGAACCGCCACCGAAATGGACAAATTATTCCCATCGTTTTTAATGTTTAACCGATATTCTGATTCATTAACTTCTAAACGTATAGTAGCTTGTTGAATATAAATGGTTTGAGAAAACTGAGGCAATTCCTTAGTAGTATGTGGGCGTATGACCCAACGCTTTTGACGAAATTCTAATCCGATCAGATGCTCTGTTACCATTCGAATATATTCAGATAAGCTCCATGCTTGCGAAAATGTGCCACTTGCC
>CAZIQX010000133.1:695-939 GCA_964541325.1 uncultured Chitinophagales bacterium
TTGATCTAACCGCGAAATATGCTTGAATTCATTTACATCAGGATAGGTTCTACTCCATGAAGAGTGACGTGGAATAGCATCATACAATTCAGGTAATGTTCCTAAAGAAACATCAGATACTATTCGTTTCGAGTAGTTGTTGATAATTTCCATCCCTTTTTCAGCATGACCATACTTCATTAAAGCGCCAACAAATTCTCCGGTATTCCAAACCCAGATAATTCCGTTATGGTACGATGCATCT
>CAZIQX010000133.1:949-9782 GCA_964541325.1 uncultured Chitinophagales bacterium
CAAATGGCGTGCCTAACTCCGACATCACTTGATTAACAAGGGCCGCTTTAACTAAAGGCTCCTCAATTACAGGTAAGGTAAACAACTGATTTACTCGTATTTGTGAGGATGGATTACCCGTTGAATCTATAGCGTCATACACAATAGGCTTAGCTTTTCCACGGCTTAAGAATTTGTCTTTAAATGCAACCTTAACTTTTTCACGCCAAATCTCGGTTAAACGTGCCAATTCCTGTTCATTTCGATCTTGCCAAGCCATTTGATTCGCTGCATCTAATGCCTGAATCCATAAAGATTGAATATCATTAGCTTTATCACCACGTGGTGAATAAGGGCCTTTAGGACCAACTGCGTCCATCCAGGTATCAGCGCCGCCATGCACCAAAAAACCCAACTTGTCAGTACGGTAAGCAATTGTTCCTTTAATAGCATGGCGCACATAAGGTAAAACCTGTTTCAAAAATTCATAATCACCGGAAAACTGATAATAGACCCAAGCTTCAATAATAAATCGAGGTGTAGCGTCTGCTGTATTATAAATGGATTCATCCGGTCGAACACGGTTTGGAATTTTCCCATAATTCACATTCGCAGAATCCTGAACCTGATATTTCAAAAAGGACAACAGGTTCTCTTTAGCCAACTCAAACTGACCCGTAACGGTAAGTGCGCGAAGGGCAATAAATGAATCACGACCCCAATAATCCTGAAACCATGGATAACCCGCATAGATGCCTTTTCCTAATTCGGTTCGCACCTCATTCATGTTCAAGGCATCAAAAGAAGCTAAAGCCCAACGAAGAGATTTATCCAAATCGGGATTAGAACTTTGAAAATCAATCTGTTTAACCAAGGATTGAATTCGCATTCGTTTTTGCGCTAACAGGGATTCATAATTGCTCATAATAAGAATTGCCGTTCGTTGCGCTTCTTCTACCGTGTTTCCAAGTCCTATTGTGAGTAGTTGTTCAAACTCTTTTATACCTTGCGGCACATGATTGGGTCTTTCGTTTTGCCGGGTTTTAATCCACAAATCACCATTCTTCAGTTCAGCAGCTTGAATTGGATTTTCGGAAGCAAACGTTATAAATGCATTTATCTTTTTTGCCGTTTTGAGAGTAATTCTGTTTGGTGTTGAATTGGAATCCACTCGAACAATTTCTAAAAACTCATCTCCATAAAACTGATACCCAATTTCTTCATGTTGATTTGCTTCAATCAAAATTGCCATACCGTCATAGGTATCCGGCATAAATACTTGTTCTTTAATCCCCTTGGAATATATTCGATTCAATTGCCAGGGATAATACTCAATAATCGAAGCCGACTCTCTTTTTAACACATCGTTTGTTAATGTAATCTGATAATCAGAGAAGATGCGTTCACGATATGAGATTAAGCCCATTAAAAAATGACGTGTTTCCTTACGTGTTTCACCCACCCAAAACGTTCCTGTCTTGTTTGAAAAATGAACCAAGTGATTGGTTTCTTTAGGCGGACTCAATCGAAATGAATCGTTACTTTGTGAGCTTGTTTGTTGAAAAGGAAGCAAAAGCAATAAAACTAGAAGCATGGCAAGTATTTGGAAGTTTTGGCTAATATAACAGACTTCAACTCGGATTGTTTGTCACAAGTTATCAAAAAAAAAGGAAGCCGATTTTCGACTTCCTTCACACCGTTATCCGGTTAAGAGTACTATCACCACCGTAATGATAATCGTAATCTTAAAAATGGTTGTTTTCCATTTTGTCATACCTAACCCCCGTGTTATCCTTGATTGTGGATAAGTTGTGGATTACCAATTAAACAATTTTTATGCACAAACTCAATAACTGATTCTACTCAGTAGATTGAAAAACACAGGCACTTAAAACTAACCTATTGTAAATCAATACGTTATATTAAATTACTACTTTAAAGTTTCTTAAACTTTTTTCTTGATGATTCGTAGAACCTGCAAATCAGCAGGAAAAGTTATCCACATCACATCCCCAAAGCGGAATCATTGACCTAATTTTCAGGCAGTACTTTTACCCTGATTTTTTTCAAACGATTGTTTTCCAGTGAGCTAACAGAGATATCCAATCCTTTATATTGAATGGATTCACCGGCTTTTGGTATGCGTTCCATTACATGATAAACTAAACCACCTAAGGTTTCATATTCGTCGTCAGGCGTGGATAAATCTTCTCTCTCTAGAATCTCTTCTACATCCTCTAAATTGATTTTTGCGTCAAAAACATAGGTTTGATCATCAATCTTAGTGTAAAGCTGTTCTTGTTCAGAGGTTTCATCCGCAATATCACCAATAATCTCTTCCAACACATCATCAAGGGTAACGATACCTTCTGTCCCCCCCCATTCATCCACAACCACGGCAAGATGCGTTTTCTCTTTTTTGAAATCTTTCAATAAGTCGTCTAAACGTTTAGTAGTTGGCACAAATAGTACTTTTCGAGCCAAGGTTCTCCAATTAATGCTTGTACCGGCTAAGTCGGTGCGCAAATAGGGCAAAATATCTTTGGCGTAGATTACACCGATAATTTCATCTAAGTCTTCGCCATATAGAGGCATTCGGGAGAGTTTTTTGGTAAGAATCAGTTCTATAACTTCTCCAAGGGCATCATCAACCGAAACTGCAACAATATCCACACGAGAGGTCATGATTTCTTTAACCGTAGTTTGACCAAACTCAATCACATTTTCAAAAATTTCGCGCTCATCTTCTTTAAGTGAACCTTGTTCTTCGCCAACTTCAGCAAGGGTTCGAATGTCCTCACTTGAAATGTCTTGAACCGTTTTCGGCAGTTTGTTTTCTATATATCCCGCCGATTTTGCGATTATGTTGGATATTGGAAATAATAAGAAATACACCGTTCTGATGAACCAATTGATGCTCTGTGCAAATTCAATCGGTTTTTTTATGGCAATTACTTTTGGTGTGATTTCGCTAACAATCACCAACGTAAACGTAACCACAATAATCTCAATCAAATATATAATCCAATCGGGCAGAGCAAACAGATGGGCAATTTCTCCTGTTAAAACAGCCGCAACCACAGAAGTAATGATATTCGCGAAGGTGTTACCTATCAGAATTGTGGATAACAATCTCCTAGGATGCTCAAGCATGGATAAAATGGAAGCATGTGTTCCTGATTGTTGAGCTAATTGTTGTAATCGCTCATACTCTGCACCTTTAATCGAGAAGAAAGCGACTTCAGAACCGGAAAATAAAAATGAAAATACAAGCCCCAGTAAAATGAGTAGCAATTCTACAAGCATCACGTTTATATCGAACGTGGTTGTGGCTTCAAGCGATAGAGCGTTCCAGAGAAAAGTGAGTGCTAAGGCAGGGTCAGGGTCCAACTACGTAGGATTCGTTCATAGATAGTGCAGAAGTTGATTGAGAATACTTTATGTACTCAAAAAAAACGAGTCCTTTCCGAATTTCGAAAAGGACTCTAGTCCAAACTTCTACGTTGCCAAAAATAGGCTGTTTGCAGCTATTTGCAAAACATCAAAATGGCAAATCGTCGTCAGTTATGTCATCAAATTCCGAAGGAATCTGAGTTTCGGCTAATTGTTTAGGCTGTGATGCTTGTTGAGAAGGCGCTTGTGTGTAATTATCACGCTGTGGCGCGGCATTTCCTCCACCTCCCATACCTGATCCACCTTTTGAATCGAGCATTTGCAAGGCAGCTGCTTTAATTTCCGTAGTGTATTTGGTTTGACCGTCTTTATCCTGCCAAGAGCGTGTTTGTAAAGACCCTTCAATATAAATTTGAGAGCCTTTTTTGATGTACTGCTGACAAACTTCTGCCAATCTTCCCCAAGCTATAACTCGGTGCCATTCGGTGCGTTCCTGCCAATCGCCATTACTATCTTTATAACGCTCGTTTGTCGCTAAGTTCATAGTGGCCACCGCAGTGTTACTTTGTGTGTATCGTACTTCAGGGTCTGCGCCCAAGTGTCCGATTAAAAGGACTTTATTTAAAGATCCCATAATTTTTCTCCGTTAAACTAGATTAATATTTGTTTTGAAGATAAGACGCATCAAACCTAAAAACCTTACACATAAATGAAATTTTTTTTGAAGTTTTAATTTTTGATGCAGCTATTTGGGATTTTTCAACGATTTATTTAACCAAAGTCATTTGTTTTGTGAACACACCGGCTTGAGTTTGTAATTGATACACATACACGCCTGAACTCAACATTGAAGCATCAAATTGAGCCGAGTGAATACCCGATGAACGCACTTCGTTCACTAATTCGGCCACTTCTCTACCAAGAACATCAAAAATAGCCAATCGAACAAAACCGGATTCTGCCAATTCAAATGTAATCTGAGTAAGCGGATTAAAAGGATTCGGATAGTTTTGATACAAACGATAGGTTTTGCCGGTTTGTTCAAACTCTTTAGATGTTGGTCGGGTTATATCAATTCGGTAATCTTGTCCATTGTTATTATCCCAGGAATCAGAATCGGGATAATAAAGCACAAAATTTACAGTACTTACATTTTGTGACCCATTAAATGGACCAATCTGTAACACGCGCTGATTCCCACTTAAACCAAATGTTGTTTGAACGGCGCCATTTGCCTGTGTTGTGTTTTGTGGTTGATAGGCATTATCTGGGGTTGACCAATTATTTACTCCCCAATGTAGGCGTACATTTTCTGTTGTGTTAACCGATATCGTAATCGTTTGTTCAGTGGTTGGTGTTGTTGGTGTCCATGTAACTGACTTATCCCCGGTTTCACCACCACCAGAATTTTGACCCAAATTAATGGCATAATCATTGGAATTATTGTTATCCCAAGTTGTACTTCCATTATTAAAAACCATATTAATGCGCGTTGTTGCAGCACTTGGTACAGTTAAGGTTACTGTCCAGTTTTCGCCGGATTTAGTCATGGGAGTGGTGGTGATATTCTTCCAACCATCATAACCCCAATACAGATTAACCTGAGACTCCGTATTTAAAAATCCATTATAAGTGATGGAAACTTGCTCACCCGGTAGCGGATTTAAGGGTTGAATCGCCAATTGAGCAGGTTCAGTGCTTCCGCCACCACCACCGTTTCCACCAGACCCCTCTCCGGCTGTAGCCGATGATTGGAAAAAGCCAGGACCTAATTCGCCAATCAATCCGGGACCATTCAATACATAAATTCCTGCAGAACTTGGCGAAACCGAAAATTGAAGACTATTGTTAGCAACGGTTACTTCGGCACCGGTTACGGCATCGCGATATGTTCCATTTTTAATATTCGTGAAGTTGAAGGTAACCGTTCCATCTTTAGCAATACCAACTAAGGCATAACTTTCCCCATTATTATAATCACGTACGTAACCAACCCCGTTTCCTCCTCCGTTTCCTGCCCACGACCATGACCCTTTTTGTAAGGCTGGAACTGCTTTTCGAATAGCATTTAACTTTTTGATATGCTTATAGATACGATGATTGGGGGCTTGATCCATTACATTACCATAATAAGCTCTTCCCGTATTATCTATGGATTCCCGTGTACCTTGCGAATCTTTGATATCAGTATAGGCGCCGGATTTAAATCGCATTTCTGTTCCGTAATACAATGTGGGAATGCCTCGCCAAGTCCACATGAAATTCAAGGCAGCGGCTAAGTTCTCATCATTCCCACCATATCGCTGATTCCAATCATTATTAGGACCAAAATCATGATTATCCAAAAATAAAACATTAGTTGATGGATCGGCATATAAGTGATCGTAGCGTGCTGCGGCCATCACATTACTCATGTTATCACCACGCGGAAACATGTGAAAAGTGCTCATCGCATAAAAGTCTAACACGGCCATTCCGGATGGTTCCGAATTATTAACAGCTCCACGCCAGGTGTACCAATGAGGATTAATCTCTTCCACATTATGCAATTCGTGACGCTTTTGAGCCACTTCACCAAAAATGAATAAATCAGGGTCAATAGCCTTAAAAGCATCGAGAAAATACAGTACATCTTCTTTGCTCATGTGTTTAATCGTATCCCAACGAAACGCATCTACGCCCATTTCAATAAACGTTTTATAGGCGTTTACCAAATAATCTCTCACAACTTGACTTCCCGTATTCAAGTCGGGGGTATCGCCTGCAAGTGCTCGGTTATACAAGTTTTCAGTATCATCGTAACCTTGGGCAAAACCGTTTCCGCTGTGATGATACCACTCCGGATCGGATGTATCCACGTAATTTTCTTTTCCGGGCCAATTATAAGCGGCTAGATTTTCATTAAATGGCGCAGGCATAGGTGGCAAGTTTGCTCTCGACCAGATTTTACCATCATCGGGATTTGGTGTGAGTCCGTCGTATTCCCAGTTTGGATTGGGCTGTAAAGGATTACCATCTTTATCTTGTCCCCACGGCTGAGTTGGGTCGGTATTATATTTTATTTCAGCATGACCTTTAATTCCAAATCGTCCGGCGTGATTCGTTACCACATCGAGAACAATTTTCATATCTCGCGCATGAATCTCATCAATTAAATCCTGAAACGTTGCT
Organism: uncultured Chitinophagales bacterium; assembly: GCA_964541325.1. Lineage (GTDB taxonomy): Bacteria > Bacteroidota > Rhodothermia > Balneolales > M1805 > M1805. Next base: position 7,493 of record CAZIQX010000133.1, read on the forward strand.
CCAGGTGATTCTAAGCGAGGATCAACTTTGGTAAAGTCGTAGGCATGATAGCCGTGATAATCCAATGGAGACCAATTTTGAACGATTTGGGTAATCCAAATGGCTGTAAATCCAAGGTCTTTAATGTAATCCAATTTTTCGATGAGCCCTTTAAAATCGCCACGCCAAGTTACATCTTGAGGGTCAGTTATTCCGGGATTGATATTCGGATCTGGATTATACGAACTCCATTCATTTGGACGATTATTGGACGAATCACCGTCAAAAAAACGAGTGGTAAGTAAAAAATAGATGGTTTCCTCCCGGAAATCTTGCTGAGCTTGTAGTGAAGAGACAAAAGAAACAAGCATCAAGAACATCAGCATAAAAGAACGTTTAGAAGAACTAGCCATGAGATTATAAATTTGAGAATAAAAATAGGTTAACCAATTGATTTACAGAGAGTTTCTGAAAGTTGGCCTTCAAGCAAACTACATACTGAAAGCGCTTACATTGTATTCATTTTAAAAACCCGCTTCGGGGTTTATGAACCCGTTAGCAACTGGAATCACTAACGGGTTCTTTCCAATCAGTTTGATTTATTTCTCAGTTTTTTTAACGCATAAGCACCACCACTTAAGGCTAAAAGCGCTAATCCCCCATCAATCGGGGCTTGGTCAGGACCTAAAGGCAAAGCCGGTGGTGGTGGTTGAGCAAAACCCAAATCAACAAACACAACGAAAATCATCATCAAGAGAAAAAACAATTTATTCATAGCTATATCCTTATTTGATGAGAGTCATTTTTCGAGTTTGCACCGTATTTCCGGCTTGCAAACGGTAATAATACACTCCAGAACTAACTTGTGATGCATTCCAACTTACAGATGTTAAGCCTGCACTTGCCGCATTGTTGAAGAGTGTTGCCACTTCACGTCCCAACATATCGAAAACAGTCAGTTTAACCTGCATTGCTTGTGGCAACTCAAAACTGATTTGTGTAGTTGGATTGAACGGGTTCGGATAGTTTTGCAATAACCGAACTTGAGCAGGTAATTCAACATCAGATTCCGTTGAGGTTTGAATTGGGCCAACAACTAACGAAAAGCGAGCTGAAGTACCTGTTAATTCGCGTGGAGTTACATCCTGCTTGTAAGCAAGTTTTGCCACACTAGCCTGATGTGAATACACATATTCATTCGCCTGCATCAGATTTATTCGTGTTTGTGTTTCTGAATCAAGCAATTCAACCTGCCAACCGTTTGGAATGTTAGTAAGTTGGGGCCAGGTTAATCGAATTTCACCACTTTTTTCCATCCATGCCGAGCCATTGGGTTCATAAGCAGTAATAAACAGTGGAATTTCAATCGGCTTTTCCAATTCTAGTGGTAAGTTATTGATATCCAAGTAGTTTTCACCATTATACGTTGAAACACTCACAAACGATTTAAAATCAAGTGGGGTTAATTTACCTGCATCTTTATGGTCTTTTCCATTCAAGCCTTGCTCTGTAAATGATAGATACGTACTATTTTTAGTTCCCTCCATTTCGGCTTGTACTTGAATAACAGCAGGACTAGATGCTGATTGTTTAAGAAAGGACCCCCCTGTAACCTGATCGGTATTTTCAATGGTTATAGATGGTGTTCCTGTAGTATCATTCACCACTAAAAAGCCTTGAAAAGGAGCTAATTTACCGTCAGTTACGCCACCTGTGGTTCCATTCCATGATTTGTATTCCGGAACGGAATGATCATAAACATAAACCACATCGTACACATCGTTTTTACTTAGCAAGTCCCAGTCAATTGTTGATGCATAAGGATTTCCAAGCAAGGTGTACACTTCACTTCCTGCATTTAATGTTGGAGTAATGCTTGATGCATTTTGCGAACCTGTAACGGATAGTGTTTTAGGGAGAGCATCCGCATCGCCATCAAAATCATCATCCGCATAAACAAAAACAGCTAAGCCGGTTCCGGCTGAAAGGCTTGTTGATAAATCACTTACGGATACAAATCCACTTCCATTGTAGGTTAATACGTTTGATGTACCTGTGGTAGCGTCAGCACCTGCGGCTACACCTTGGGTCCATAGTGGACCAAGCAATTCTGATCCGGTAACATCTGCTAAAGGTGCAGAGAAAAATCGCCAACCTTGTGAACCATTTATTTCTTGTTCATAAGTTAAGTTACCCGATAAACTACCGGCTTCAACAAGAATTTCCGAGCCGGATTTCAAGGTTAAATTTCCATTTGTTGTGAAGGTATTTCCTTTTACCGTTAAGGTTCCCACAAAACTTTTAGCAATCG
>CAZIQX010000134.1:0-9699 GCA_964541325.1 uncultured Chitinophagales bacterium
CTTCAGGAGTTGATTTCATTAAAACAGGGGTTTCAACCTCGCAAAATTCATTCTCATGGAAAAAAGAACGTATAACCTGATAAGCTTTTGAACGCATCATTAATTTATCCTGCATAGTAGGTCGACGCAAATCGAGATAGCGATATTTTAAACGAATATCATCATTGGCTTTCGTATCATCTTTTATTTCAAAAGGTGTGGTTTCTGCTTTTGAATAAATCACCAATTCAGAACAACGAATGTCCACCTCACCGGTCGGCATGTTGGGGTTTATATTTACGTTTTCACGCTCTTCCACAACTCCTTTAATACCTATTACATACTCAGAACGAAGTTGGTCAGCCAGTGCATGGGCTTGGGCATTATCCTGAGGTGAGAAAACAACCTGAGTTTTCCCATAGCGGTCGCGTAAATCAATAAAAATTACTCCACCTAAGTCTCTACGGGTATCCACCCAACCGTTTAGTACAACCGTTTTTCCGGTATCTGATTTTCTGAGTTCTCCACAGGTATGCGTGCGTTGCAAAGCCATAATGCGTTTATTGAAAAGATTAATTGGTCATGGTTGAAAGACCGGCAAGATACGATTTTCAGCAATTTAACGCGTAGTGGAAATGCATTTAGACAGGATTTTCGTTGGCTAAATTAAACGTTAATATTCCGATTTACTTTGAATGATACCTACCTGAGGTAATCCCTTTAAAATTGTTTGCTTAGCGCTCTTAGATTCATCATATTTAACAAAATTTGACGGCTGTATGAAAACCAATGATTCCATTTTACAAGTACTCGTTGCTGACGACCACGACCTCGTGCGTTTTGGAATTACTACGGTGATTAACTCTGCACCTGATTTGCGTGTTTGCGCAGAAGCGATAAATGGACCCGATTGCGTTAAAAAGTTTTTAAACCACCAACCTGATGTGGCCATAATTGATATTTCCATGCCTGAACTAGATGGCATAGACACCACGAAATCGATTTTAATGCATCAACCCAATGCTATTGTTCTTATTCTTACTTCATACAGTAGTGAGGACTATTTGGAGCGCGTTTTAAGAGCAGGTGCGTTTGGATATCTGCTTAAAAATTGTTCTAAAGATGAGTTGTTGGATGGAATCAGAAGAGCCTCACAACGACACATTGTATTTAGTTCCGGAATTTCAGAAATGATAAAAAATCGGTTTGTTAATGAATTGGGCATTCACAGGCCGGAACAGCAAGAACGTTCGAAACAACTGCGAGCCATTGAATCACTTACAGAACGTGAAAAAGAAATTTTGAGCTTGGTTGGAAAGGGGCTTACAAGTAACGCGATTTCTCAACAACTACACATAAGTCCTCGCACAGTTGATACCCATAGGGCTCGCATTATGCAAAAGTTAGGGTTGAAAAATAAATTAGATGTTGTTCGTTTTATGATGGAACATACATTGGATTGAGTCCCAATGAGTTTAACAAAATAACGTACGTAATTCCGTAAAAACTACCTACAAAATTGCTGATTTAGGCTCCTAAAATACGATACACTACGGATTGCGCCTAACGACCTAAGCAGTTAATTTTGTTCCAGCAAATGGGGTAATAGCCGTCTGTAGATGATAAATAACACGCTCTGCATGAAACACAGAGCGTGTTTTTTTTTGCATGTAAATTGCCGCACGAATGCAACAACCCTAAAACACACATCATGCAATTCGAATATCTTCAATTGAAATGATATTTGCAATAATTTTTCCTTATTCGTTGCACTATTTTGCATTAGAATGATTTTAATTACAATTACTAATCAAGACTATTTGTCAAAAAAAGCGGTTTTTTATTTATTTGAATTTGATATATGATGCAGTATATTGCGCAATATGTGCAATTTTTTTTCACGATAATTCTTTATTGCGAACAGTTTTGCGCTAATTTTACCTTTTTTTGATTGATTTCACGTTATGAGTCTGTTACAAACCTGGCGTTGGTTTGGTCCCTCCGACCCCGTTTCTCTTGAACATATTCGTATGGCTGGCGCGGAAGGTATTGTTTCGGCATTACATCACATACCTAACGGAGACATTTGGACTTTAGAGGAAATCAACAAACGAAAAGCTGACATTGAAAAAGCCGGTTTGTGTTGGAGTGTAATTGAAAGCATTCCTGTTCATGAGGATATCAAGCAACAAAAAAGAGCTTATAAAACCTACATTGAGCATTACAAAATATCACTAAGAAATGTAGCACAAGCGGGAATTCGTGTTGTTTGTTATAACTTTATGCCTGTTTTGGATTGGACCCGCACCCAACTTCAACATCGCTTTTCTGACGGTTCGCTTTCCTTACGATTCGACATGACCGACTACATCGCTTTTGATGTATTTGTGTTAGAAAGAAAAAATGCAGATTCCGATTATACTGAAACTCAACTTAAGCGAGCCGAAGAGCGATTTAAAACGTTTTCAAAAGATGCTATCGAATCGTTAACAAAAACCATTTTAGCCGGACTTCCAGGTTCAGAAGAATCGTATCATCTTGATGATTTCAGAAAAAAACTAGCCGAATATGACGGAATAACTGCAACAGACTTACAAGAACATCTCCTTTACTTTTTGCAAGAAATTGTACCTGTTGCAGAAGAAAATGGAATTTTCTTAACGATTCATCCCGACGACCCACCATATTCACTATTTGGGTTACCTCGAGTGGTAAGTACAGCTGAACACATTCATACCCTATTAAATTCCATAAATTCACCATCAAATGGTCTTTGTTTCTGTACCGGTTCATTAGGTGCATCACCCGAAAACAAGATTACCGAAATGGCAGAAACTTTTGCTAATCGCACGAATTTTCTTCATTTACGTAATGTAATCACCGAAAATGATGGCTCGTTTTTTGAAGCCAATCACCTCGAAGGCAATGCTGATATGTTTGAAGTTATGCATTGCTTTTTAAAGGAACAGAAAAGGCGAGAAGAACTTGGACATAACACGCCTGTTATTCCTTTTCGCCCGGATCATGGTCATGTAATGCTTGATGACCTCAACAAAACTACGAATCCCGGATATTCTGCTATTGGTCGCTTACGTGGGTTGGCAGAACTTAGAGGATTGATGCTCGGAATCAAACGCAGTTTAAATGTATGAAAACTTTTATCACCGACGATTTTTTACTGGAGAGTAAATCGGCTCGCGCCTTATATCATGAATTCGCAAAAAATCAACCGATCATAGACTATCATTGTCACCTTTCACCAAAAGATATTGCTGAAAATAGACGATTTTCTTCGTTAACTGAGGTTTGGTTGTATGGTGATCATTACAAATGGCGTGCTATGCGAACTAACGGTGTACCAGAAGAATATATAACCGGTTCAACGAGTGACTGGGAAAAATTTGAAAAGTGGGCTGCAACCGTTCCGGCAACATTACGAAATCCATTATACCACTGGACACACCTTGAACTATTACGCTATTTCTACATAGATGAACTACTTAACCCTGACTCTGCAAAAGCGATTTATGAGCATTCCAATGCATTGCTTCAGGAAGATTCTCACACAGTTTTGGGATTGCTACGAGGAAAAAACGTAGAAGTAGTGTGTACCACCGACGATCCGATTGACTCACTTGAATGGCATCAACTTCATGCTGAATCTGGTCATGATTTAATCTTGTTACCTGCTTTTCGACCCGATAAAGCCATGGATTTTTCTAATCCACGAACTTATAGTGACTACCTGGACAAACTAGAACAATCGTCAGGAGTGTCCATATCCAATCTTGATGAACTCTTAGAAGCCCTCAAAAAACGTCATGATTATTTTCATGAGCATGGTTGTCGACTTTCTGACCACGGACTTAATCAAATAGATAGTTGTACTTACACAAAAACTGAGTTGGATCATGCTTTCATAAAAGTACGACACGCGCATCCTATCAGTTTGGAAGATGCCGCTGCGTTACGAGGCTTTTTATTGATGGAATTGGCTAAAATGGACCACGAAAAAGCCTGGGTTCAACAATTTCATTTAGGTGCAATGCGCAATAATTCAACTCGTATGATGCATTTACTTGGAGCAGATACCGGTTTTGATTCTATTGGAGATTATCAACAAGCTCAAGCATTGGCACGTTTTTTAAATCAGCTTGATTCCACTAATCAACTAACCAAAACAATACTTTACAATTTGAATCCTGCTGATAATGAAGTATTTGCTACTATGATTGGAAATTTTAACGACGGTTCCATTCGCGGAAAAATGCAGTGGGGCTCAGCATGGTGGTTTTTAGATCAGTTACATGGCATGGAAGCACACATTAATGCATTATCAAACATGGGCTTACTCAGTACTTTTGTAGGAATGCTAACCGACTCGAGAAGTTTTTTGAGTTATCCGCGTCATGAATATTTTCGTCGCTTACTGTGCAATCTGCTTGGTTCCGAAATGGAACGCGGTTTTCTACCGATGGATTTTGATTTAGTTGGTGACTTGATTCAAAAAGTAAGTTATCAAAATGCAAAAGAGTACTTTCAATTTGAGCAGAAAATAGCACCGGTGATTTAATTGAAGCACGGAATTCTCTTTTTAGGTTTACTTCTTTTGGCTACTTGTACTCAGGTAAAACCCTACAAAGAGTTAAAACTGGGTCATGGGATGGATATGAATCATCCCGTTCACAAAGCGATGGTTTTTATGGCATCGGAAGTGAATCGACTTTCAGAAGGTAAACTTCGGATTCGAATTTATCCGGCTTCTCAATTGGGTTCTGAACGCGAATTACTTGAATTATTACAAATTGGTTCGATTGATATCACCAAGTCATCAGCTGCCGTAGTTGAAAGTTTTGCACCGGATTTACGCATTTTAGGTGTTCCATATTTATTTACTAATGAGAACCACATGCGAAAAGTAATTGAAGGCAACATTGGTGAGGAATTACTTGCAAGCGGTACCGAGTTTTTTTTGCGTGGTTTATGTTTTTATGATGCAGGAACTCGGAATTTTTACACTTTAAATACCCGTGTGGAGAAACCCAATGACTTAGCAGGACTCAAAATTCGCGTTCAACCAAGCAATACAGCATTATTGATGGTGAAAAGTTTTAACGCGGCAGCTACTCCTATTTCATTTGGTGAATTATACACCGCATTGCAACAAGGTGTGGTTGATGGCGCTGAAAATAACTTGCCCAGCTTTTATCTAACCCGCCATTTTGAAGTATGTAAATACTATATCGTGGATGAACACACCGCTGTACCCGATATGCTTTTGATAAGCGAACATACGTGGGACAAACTCTCAGAAACTGAACGCGCATGGGTGAAACAGGCTTCCTTTTTGAGTTACAAAAAAATGATTGAATTGTGGAAAAAAGCAGAACAAGAAGCATTAACCGCTATCACAGAAGCTGGAGTAGAAGTTATTTCAGTTGACAAAGCCGCATTTGAAGCCCAAACTCAATCTATTTTACCGCAAATTTTAACCACTCCATCACTTAAAAATTTATATCAGCGAATAAAAGCAACACAGGAGTAATGCTTTTTCATCCATAGAAATCATCTATAATCTAAAACGATTTTTGTTGTTTGATTTGAACCCGGCTTCTGTTGAACTTTTGGCATCTTGAAAACCTCATTTTCAACTATTTAGACTCAATTCAATTAGGACAAACTAGTCCGAATCTTCACAAAGTCTTCACATTTTATTCGCATTTTTGAACCGTTAAAAACCACGAGATAAAAGCATGCAAAACGAACTTCGACTTGGCGTTGTTTTAATGAACTTAGGCGGACCGACTTCGGAAAAGTCCACCAAAACATTTTTATACAATCTTTTTAGTGACACTGACATCATCAAGTTAGGTGGCGGCATATTGCAAAAAGTATTGGCAACGGGAATTTCTACCTTACGAGCTCCCAAAGTGGCAGTGAATTACAAAAAAATCAACTCTTGCCCCAAAGGTTGTACGGGAAGTAAATACTGTTTAAACCGCATCAACAAAGAAGTTTCAGATTGTTGTTCTCCCATTAATCCATTAACTGAGCAGCAACGTAAAGCGCTTGAAAAATCACTTAAAGAAGCCCTGCCCGGCACATTTGTGAAAACGTACACGGCCATGAGATATTGGCGTCCTTTTGCCGATGTAATTATTGATGAGATGAAAGAAGACGGCATTACTCATGTGGTTTTATTGCCTTTATACCCACAATTTTCCTGGACTACAACCGGTTCAAGTTTTAGAGATTGGGAAGATTTAACGCACAAAGAGTTTGGCAATCATAAGCCTTGGCGTGAGTATTACGTGAAAAATTATCACTTAAATCCTACTTATCTGCAATCGCTTAATGAGCGCATCGATCAGGCCCTCGCTGATTTGGATGAGCAAACTCGCAAGGAAATTCATTTTGTGTTTTCTGCGCATGGAACTCCCATTGCAGAAGTTGAGTCAGGAGACCCCTATACCAAACAAATTGAAGAAACCGTAGAAGCAATCATGGATCTTCGCGGCAGAAAAGAACAATATTGGCTCTCATATCAGTCTCGCGTTGGCCCTGCAAAATGGACACAACCTAATACCGAAGATTTAGTGTTCCGTCTGTTAGAGTATGGAATCAAGCATTTATTGATGATTCCCGTGGCATTTGTTACCGACCACATCGAAACCTTAGTGGAATTGGGAATGGAATTACCTGAAGCCATCGAAGAAGAAGGTTTGCATATATACAACTTAAAAGTAACCACAGGCTTAAACGATACTGCCCTATTCATACAGTCACTGAAAGAAGAAGTATTACATCAAGTCAATCATTTGATAGCACCAAATCAAACCGTTAAAACGATTGCTTCATAACATGACCAAAGCAGAAACGCTCTTACAGGATTTTTCAGCAATTGGGGTAAACCATTGGAGTGCCCCTGTTGTGATACGTGAGCGTTTTAGTTTAAGTGATGCAGAAAAATTAGCTTTATATGAAGCCGCAAAAGCTCGTGGAATTGAACAATTAATTATCATTTCAACCTGTAATCGAACAGAGTTGTTTTCTCATAAAGCCGAAACCTCTGATTTGATTGATTTATTGGTTCAGCATAGTAGAGGCACCGCCGGTGAGTTTGAAGAACATGGTTTTGAAACTTTTGGTGAAGACGCTGTTCGACATCTGTTTGAAGTAACGGCCGGACTCGATGCTCAAATTCTAGGTGACTTGCAAATTGTAAAACAAGTTAAGGATTCGTACGAGTTAGCACACGAAGCAGGTATGGTAAGCTCTTCTTTCCACCGTTTGATGCAAACCATTTTTAAAACACACAAACGCATTCGCAAAGAAACCGATTTGGGAATGGGTGCTGCAAGTGTGGCAAGTGCCGCTGTTCAATTTGCACAACATCACTTCAAGCATTTTTCTGAAAAAAAAGTGGTTCTTATTGGTACAGGAAAAATGGGAACCGTTACCTGTAAAAACTTAATTAATTTAGGAGTGAAAGACATCACTTTAGTGAATCGCTCCGAAGAGAAAGCCGCATTCATTGCAGGGGAGTTTGGTGTTCGTTATGCCGGTATGGACCAATTATCAAACGTTTTAGCTGATGCTGACTTGGTAATTGTAGCCACCGGATCAATGTTACCTGTTTTACGTTTGGAACATGTATCAGAAGTTCAGGAAGTGGGTCCAAAACGGTTTTATATTGACTTATCGGTTCCAAGAAATATTGATGAGAGCGTGAAAGAACATCCTGCAATCGTGTTAATTAATATGGATGATTTACAAAATTCAATGGATCATACGTATGCACGAAGAAAAGCATCCGTTCCTTTAGCCAATACAATCATTCGTCATGAATTACATGGTTTTCGCGAATGGTTATCTGAACAGGTTTTGATTCCACACATCACCGAAATGAATCAAAAATTAGAATTGATTCGTCGAGCCGAAATGGAACGAATGAAACATCAGTTCTCAGCTGATGATTGGGAAAAAATTGAGCTGCTCACCCACCGGATTATTCGCAAAGTAGCAAACGAGAAACTGGAAGAATTACGGGAAATGTTGTTGTAGGATTAGTAAATCCGTTGTCTTATTCCTGATTTATCAATAACCGTAATTCGATTTTCAAAAATGAATTTGTCTCCTTCACATAAACTCAAAAATAGTTCAGCTGGTTCTGTCGGATAATTGGGTTGTAGCCTAAAATAAATCACTCCTGCTTTGGGTTTGTATTTGTGTTTATAAATCAGCTCACCATAATCGGAATCAAATGTTAGAATCGTGCGATTTTCTTTCATGGCAAGATTCATAACTTCAGAATCTTTAATTCCCTCAAATGTCTTTCCGATTGAAATTACATCAAACCCTTTTTCAATCAATAACTCAACACTTTTCCATGGAAAATTTTCATTGGTTAATAATTTCATAACTGTTTAAGCTGTTAATTTATCCGGTGGATACAATAAGCCAGCTTTCAAACAATCTTGAACATAGGCGAACACGGCCATCAACGCCTCTTTTGATAAACGTGGATAATTTTCAAGTAACTCTTTTTCGCTCCAACCCTTAGCCATTAAGCCCAAAATGTGATCCACTGAAAGTCTAGTACCCTTGATAACAGGCTTCCCTAAAAGGATTTCTTCATTTGTTATGATGTATTCTTGCCAATCCATAAAACCGTTTGTTTGTTTACATCAAAATAATAATTGCAAAAGATAAATACCTAATTCTTGGTGAATTACACAACTTGAAGAAACATGTGAAATGTTGTTGTAGGAACCTACACAAAACTCCAAGCTACCATTCTACTTGTCTTTTGTCCCTGCCCCATCTCAATCGTTTTAACTCGGTTAGCATCAATGTTATCTAAGGTTTTATAAAGTTCAGGCAAATTCGCTTTTTTGGATATCAAACTGGTAAACCAACGAACTTGAGACGCAAACTCCCGGCTTTCGAGCATCATATGTGTAACAAATTTTAGCTCACCTCCATCACACCATAATTCATTGGATTGACCTCCAAAGTTCAGTGTATCGTCTGAAATTCTGCCTTTTCCCACATTTTTCCACTTGCGTTTACTACCTAGAAAAGCCTGTTCAGGCGACTCATGAAACGGCGGATTACATAAGCTGGCTTGGTAATATTCGTTAGGCTTTATGATTCCTCGAAAGTAACTTTGTTTATCTGACTGAAAACAAATCTCAATTTGATCTTTCTTGATACCGTTCTTATGTTGGATTTCCATTGCATTTTTCACAGCAATTTCATCAATATCTACTGCGGTAAAGCGCCATTTATATTCAGAAAACCCAATCACCGGATAGATTATATTGGCTCCGGTTCCAATATCAAGCACACGTACTTTTTTTCCGGTTGGAATTTCTTGTTGATGGTCTTCGGCTAGTAAATCAGCCAAATAATGCATGTAATCAGCACGACCGGGAACGGGTGGACACAAATACCCTTCAGGTATAAACCACTCTGCAATTCCATAGAATCGTTTCAGCAATGCTCTATTTAGACAAACAACCGCTTTAGGATTCGCAAAATCGATACTCTCCGCACCATATTTATTAATATGTCTAAACTCAGCTAATTCAGGTGTTTCTAGAATCAACTCATCGAACTGATAAGGGAATCGGTTTTTATTGCGGGGATGTAAGCGTGATTTAGTTTCCATTTTTAGGATGTCGGATGTCGGATGTCGGATGTCGGATGTCGGATGTC
>CAZIQX010000135.1:0-3436 GCA_964541325.1 uncultured Chitinophagales bacterium
TTACGGATGGATTTCCCTTATTTGTAATTGATATACCCGGTCGTTTTAACCGAAATGGCATTTATCACGATAACGAAGGTGGATTTGCCTATCAAGACGAAGCAGAACGATATATTGCTTTCCAATATGCTTTGCTAAAATGGGTAAATCAGATGGATAAATTACCGGATGTGATTCATTGTCATGATCATCATACGGCCTTGATTCCGTTTATGATAACTCAAGCACCCGAGTTTGAGCGTTTAAAAGCTATCCCAACGGTATTAACCATTCACAACGGTGAATATCATGGCATGTATCATTTCGCAACTACGCGTCATTTACCCGCTTTTTACTGGCACAGCGTAGGTTTATTGGAATGGAATGGTATGTTTAACGCACTTGCAACAGGTATTAAAACGGCCTGGAAAGTAACAACCGTATCGCAAACGTACATGCAGGAGTTGATGTACAACAGTTCCGGCTTAGAACCCTTAATAGTGAAAGAAGAACGGAAAACGCAAGGCATTTTAAACGGCATTGATTCCGAGGTTTGGAATCCGGAAACTGACCCACGAATCCCTTTTCATTACACAGCATCAAATATTCAACCGGGCAAACAATTAAATAAAAAGGCTTTATGTGATGCTTTTGGATTGGATGCAGAAAAACCTACAATCGCTTTCATAGGTAGAATGGTACGTGAAAAAGGAGCAGATTTATTGCCTGACTTATTCGCCCATTTTTTACATGAACGTGATGATGTTCAATTTGTAATCTTAGGAACCGGAGAACGATGGATGCATCAACGATTTGCTGAATTAGGAAATCGATTTAAAGGTAAATGTAGTGTTAAGTTAGAATACAACGAAAGTTTGGCGCATTTGATGTATGCCGGTTCGGAGTTTATTATTATGCCATCTCGTGTTGAGCCCTGCGGTCTTAATCAGCTCTACTCTATGCGTTACGGAACGATACCGATTGTGCGTGCCGTTGGTGGATTACGTGATACTGTTGTTGATTTAAACGAGCATCCTGAAAATGGGTCAGGTTTTCGTTTTTACAATTTTAATTTAGAAGAATCCTCAAACGCAGTTGAACGTGCCGTAAATTTATATTATGATAAACAAGAACTCTTTGCGGTTCAACAACGAATCATGAATCTCGATTATTCTTGGAAACAAGCTGCCACTCATTACAAACAGGTCTATAAATCTTTAGCTCACAGGGTATAATATGGAAGAAAAAACGCTCGCCGTTATCTTAGGAGGAGGTCAGGGAAGCCGACTTTATCCACTCACTAAAAGCCGTTCTAAACCGGCTGTTCCTATTGCAGGAAAATATCGTTTGGTTGATATTCCCATTTCAAACTGTTTAAATTCAAATATACGTCGCATATTTGTGTTAACGCAGTTCAACTCAGCTTCGCTAAATCGCCACATCAAAAACACATACCACTTTGATGCTTTCAGCAATGCTTTTGTGGATATTCTGGCAGCTGAACAAACTTTAAGAAATGCCAGTTGGTTTCAAGGAACTGCTGATGCCGTTCGCCAAAGTTTACACCACTTAGAAAACCATGATTACGATTATGTATTGATATTATCGGGCGACCAACTCTATCAAATGGATTTCAAAGAAATGTTGCAAAACCATGTTGATAAAGATGCTGATTTAACCATTGCTACTATTCCGGTAAATAAGTACGACGCCACCGGTTTTGGAATTATGAAAACCGATAAAAAGAATAACATTGTCTCTTTTATCGAAAAACCAAAAATTGACGAGGTCGAAAATTGGAAATCGGAAGTATCTGCAGAAATGAAACAATCAGGTCGTGATTATCTGGCTTCCATGGGTATTTACATCTTTAAGCGTCAAACTTTGATGGATATGTTTGCGAGTAATCCCGATGCCACGGATTTCGGTAAAGAGATTATTCCGAAATTCATTGAGGAAAAAATGTCCGTTATTAGTTATGAATACAGCGGTTATTGGACGGATATTGGAACGATAAAATCCTTTTTTGATGCCAATCTCGAATTAACCGACGATTTACCTCAATTTAACCTTTACGATAACGTAAAACAGGTTTATACGCGCGCTCGTTTATTGCCTGCATCAAAAATTTCAGGTACAACCTTGGAAAGAACCGTAGTGGCCGAGGGCTGTATTGTGCATGCAAGCCGTTTGGAACATACTTTAGTGGGTATTCGCTCACGCATCGGTTCAGGAACTACTGTTGTAAATTGCATTATTATGGGTAATGATTATTTTACTTCATTAGATGATTTAAAACCCAAAAATGGAATTCCACCAATCGGAATCGGCGAACGATGCTACATTAAAAACGCCATTATTGATAAAAATGCCCGAATTGGAAATGATGTCCGAATAAATGGTGGTGATCATTTAAAAAATGGTGATTTTGGCGACTATGTTGTTGTAGATGGCATAGTTGTTGTAACAAAAGGAGGAGTTTTAAAAGACGGTACTGTTATTTGATATTTATTTCCTGCTCACCCTTAAGTGAGCAGGAAATTTTATCGATAAGGCCGTTACAATAAATCACATATTTATGCTTAATTGTTGATATTTTTAGGAATTAGGATTTCATAATTATGAAAAGTGTTCAGTTTCCTTTTATATTGATGCGATTAATGCATATGTGATGAATAAGTGATCATTACTGACGGAATATTTAGCGAATGAAGAATAAGGCTGGTTTTTTTGCTTTAACTCTCATGCTCACCATAATTTTTATGATGAGCAGTTTGGATGTATTCGCCCAAAGAAATTCTTCACGCCGAAACACCTCTACCCCTCCACCACAACAACAGCAACCGCAGCAACCTCAAGCTCAGCAACAAGTGGTTGCCAACGATATTTCTTACGATTTCTCCAAGTTGCGTTCATCAGATAATTTTAGAAATACACCTTGGGGTGCAACAAAACTTCAAGTATTACAATCTGATGATAGCCCAAGAAAAGAAGTTGGTGAAGACCACTTAGTTCTTGAAGGGGTTTTAGGTGGGGTAAATGTTGATATTACGTATTTCTTTTGGCGAGGTCATTTTATAAAAGGAACTTACACAACGATTGATGCTTTTAACGACTATGCCGGGTATTTAGAAAAGTATATGTTCTTCAAAGACTTGCTTATTAAAAAATATGGGCAACCCAAAATTGACATCAATGCAAACTGGAATGATGTTACTTTTAAAAATAAACCGGATCGCTGGCTTTCCGCTTTAAGTAAGGGTCATGTTGAACATTTTGCAATCTGGCAAAAAGATAATATTGTGATTCAAATTAAGCTCGGTGGTGTAAGTGGAAATCCAACTATAAAAATGGAATATTACATCGACAACTTCGACACTGAAATGCAACAAGTGGACGATACCGATATTCTTCGGGACTTATAATCTGTTTGGAAGCGCATCCACGTTAGAATACT
>CAZIQX010000135.1:3446-9500 GCA_964541325.1 uncultured Chitinophagales bacterium
TTATCTGAATTAAGATACATTTGTCGTAAATAAATCTTTGGATTGGTATGCCTATACAACTCGATTATGACCCTAATTTGAACACGAATATCAGTTTTTTACGATCGGTTCAAGAACTCTCCTACTTGAATAATGACGAATTAAAAGAGTTGGCACGTAATCTTCAACGCGAAATTTATGATGCTAACGAATATGTTTTTCGTCAAGGAGATACAGCAAATCAAGTTTATATCATTGAGGATGGAATTTGTGCCGCTATCATCGCTGATCGCCCTATTCAACATATCAAAAGTGGCGAATTATTCGGTGAAATTGGAATGATTGGCGATGTAAAACGTACAGCATCAATCAAAGCAAAAACCAAATCAATAGTCCTGAAAATGAGTGTTTATGATTTGGAAGATCCTACGAAAATTAGTCCTACAACCTGTTTAAAATTGTATAAAGCCTTGGCAAAGAAAGCAACCCGATACGAACACGACGACGATGTATTTTACCACGATATTGATGTACTCCTAGTTCAGGACGGTGGTTGTGCCCCCGGTTATAATAGTGTAACCGGTTATGTTGTTCGCTTTTTAGAACACATGGGCCGACGCGTGTTTATCTCAAAAGAAGGTTTTAAATCTCTCGTAAGCGGTAAATCGAGCGATTTCAACTACTTAATAAACGATAGAAACTTATATTCCCGCTTAGAACATATTTCAGGTGTGCAATTTGCACCGGTTTATCGCGAAGCGCGTGGTGCAAGTTTTCGCTCAGAGCGATACAAAGAGTTTCGTAATGAAGAAAATCAAAAAAAAGCAGCTCAACATATTATTGAGCGAAAAACCCGCATTATTGTTGGGATTGGTGGCGATGGTACTTTAAAAGGACTTAAGGCTCTATCTCGATTTTTACCTGAATCCATTCAATTGTTTTTTATTCCTGTAACGATTGATAGCGATGTATATGGAACAGAATGTATCGGTGAACATACCGGTGTAATGATTGGTTCAGAGAAAATTCGCTCTTACATGGCTGATGCTCGTTCTCATCATAGAACCTATATCATTGAAATGATGGGCCGCGACGGTGGTTACCATGCCCTTCGTTCTTGTTTAGGTGCCGGTGGCGACATGGCAATTCTGCCCAATTTTGAATACGATATTCAACAAATTGCAGAGGCATTACAAAAGAAAGATTCAGCTGTAATTGTTGTGGCTGAAGGTTATAAGCGTGAACAGCGTGATACAGAAGGGTTCACCGGTAATGCAGCCGAATACTTTAAGAAAGAATTGGAAGAGACCGGAATTGAGTTTCCGATGCGCTTAATAAGTGAAGGTTTCTCGCGCGATATTCGCGGTGCAGCACCAAATTACAACGACATAACTTTATCTCAACAAATGGCTCGATTGTTAGCTGAAGGCGTTGAAAAAGGACTAACTCATGTAATGCCTGCTATTCAAGGTGTAAACGAAGATTATATTCCTTTTGATGAAATCATCACAGATAATACCGTTTCCAAACGTCTTGCAGATCTAGCGAATCGTTTAATTTCCTAGAGTTATTCATAAACAGTATAACACAAAAAAAGCCTCATGAAAACTCGAATTCATGAGGCTTTTTTATTGAAGAAGAATGAATTACTTATTTATGTTGAAATTAGCCAATTTTATAAGCGACTCTTCTACCCACTCTTGTGGTTGCCAAGAACGAACGTAAATTTGAGGTTGTTCTTCGTTAAAATCGACCAATAAGAACAAGTAGCCTTCATCGGCATAGTTTGTTGCAGTATAGTGTTGACGTAAAGAAATACCGTACACACCTTCTTGATTATTTTTTCGTGTAATCGCAAAATTCGAAAAACCCAGATAAATGTCACGTTGAGCATCAAAAACCTGTTTTTGTCGCTTCAGGTATTCATCTTTTGTATAACGAAGATATTCAACATCAGGCTGATCATCACCTAAAGGCACATAATCGTAATTCTTTTTTTGCTGTCCTTTTTTCAGTACCCGACCCACGATAATTACGGCTTCCTCAGCAAACATATTCGCCAACATGTCCATGTTCCGAGTCATATAAGCCGTTCTGTATCGCTCCATGAATTTGATAATTACTTCACGATTATTCCAATCGTTACCATATTGAGCCTGAACCACAAATTTTTGATATAAATCATCAATAATTCCGAAATTCACATCGGTTAATTTGCCTGTTTCATCAAAATCAAAAACAAGGTATTCGTTTGATTGTTTGCTGATTGAGGGATATTTATTTACGGCTGAAACTCTTCTGAACTCAAAACCATCGTAGGTCTTATTGATACTGCCTGAAAGTGGTTCATTAACCACTTGTGTAGCATTGAGTTTCATCAAATTAGTAAGTTTTGCACTTAAAAATGGATCTGCACCAAAAGTAGAAGCCACTAAACTTAAGTCACCTGCTTTAAAAATGTCGAGAGCTTTTTGAAGATTACTCACCAAGGATTCTTTTACCTCAGGCTGAATTGGTGTTTCTAAAGTCAAGGTTACTTCACCAAATGATTCGGTTGTGCCAACTTCATCCATGCCGCCAGAAGCCGGTAATTCGGGTTCTTTTGGTTTCGTTAAGCGTTTAGCTAATTCTTCTCGCTGTTGAACAAGATTTATATTTAAGGTGCTTTTAAATGACGGTTTAGATACCAAATCCCAAAGTTGACCAACTTCATTAATCTCGTTTCTACCTTCATAAAAACTGTATCGAATACTCAGATTTAGGTTTTGCATTTCCACACTAGAACCCACTAAATAAACAAGCGCTTTACCGTCGGTTGCTTGCGCGTTTACTAAGTCGTAGCCATCAAAAAAACTAAACTCGAGGTATTGAACAGGTTGGTCATCCATTGAAACCATAAACATGAGTTCCCGTTCTTTTTCATTTCGTTTTATATCATTAACGAGGGTAAATCGAACCCGTTGAATGATTTGATTGATTCGCGCCGAAATTTCAGTTGTTAGATTGATGTTTTGATATTCAATGTTTTGTTCAGGAACCGAATTCATCAAAATTAAACTGAAATAATACCATTTTAAGGCATAACCATAATTTCGATCGTCTTCAAATTTCAGTGCTTGTTCATAAATGTTAAACACCAAACGCTTTCGCTCTTCATAAATCTTAGCCACTTCCGACTTTTTGATGTAGTGAAACACCTCAATTTGGCCACCCATTGGCGCACGAATGGTTTCTACATTCTTTAGTGTTGCCGTTGTATAGGTTTTAAGGATGTTTTCCGAAACTTCTTTAAAGTTTGCATTATTGCCTTGATACGTTTCTTCTGTCGTAGTCTGAAATGATGATGACACCTGAACAGCAATACTTTGTGTGAGGTAAGCCAAAGCTAAATCTGAAGCTTCTTTACTGGAATTAGCCACAGCTTCACCCCAATAATACTCCCCTGATGATTTTATCATTTCTTTTTCAGCTCGGTTTTGAGCCTGAATGATTGTAAAACTCAGCAGTAAGACTACTGCGGTTAGTGGTAAGCGTGTTTTCATCCCGTTAAAATTCAATTCCAATTTTAAATGCGAGGCGATCGTACGTAATCGTATCTAAAGTGTTTAAAAATTGTTGGCTATAATCTACTCCGATAATGATTCCGCCTAAATTAAGCATAGCACCTGCTCGGTAAGCAAACCCTAAATCGAGCACATTGATATATTCTGCACTTTCGCCATCCAAATCTACGGATATAAATTGAGCTAAACCCGTTACATAACTGTATAAACTACCAACGTGAACACCATAACCGTAACCAAAATTGAACGTGAGTCCTTCAAAAGAATCATAGGAATCACCATTAAAAAAATCCTCCTCAGTTGAGGTAAAATAATCTATATTTGAATTTATATGTGAACCATCGTATTTCAATGCTTCTGTGCCGAAAGAATACACTTCACCAACAACTTCCATACCCTTTGCGGTAAACGTAGCATTTCCGTAGCCCACTCCAAGTGATGAATAACTTTTGGGTTTGAACATTTGTTCTCGTTTACGTTGTTCTGCCAATTGGGCTGCCCTTTTCTTTCGTTCTTCTTCCAATCTTTGTGCTTCTTGTTGTGCACGGAGTCGATTCTGCTCTTCGATATAAGCTTGTTTTTGTTGATCTGAAAAGGTCATATTCCATTCGGTTGTTTCATTACCGCGAATGTTAACTTGTTCAACAATGTCCACATATCCAGTAAGACTTGCACGGATGGTGTAGGTACCGGCAGGAATATCACGCAAAATGGTTAAGCCTTTCCAGGAACGATTGATACCATTTCCACTTAAGCTTATTGAGGCTTCCGGATTATTCACTCGAAACAACAAATTACCTACCTGCTGCTTTAATGTGATGTTTTTAGTCACTTGTTCAAGTTCTTTTACGGTAATGGTTTCGCGATACGTTTCATATCCGGTCTTGCTAATCTCGACTACATAAGAACCTGCCGCTAATTCGATTGAAGTATAACCGCTGTAATCTTTGTTGTTCACTTTAACTGTTGTATTAGAGGGAACAATGTTCAGATTTAGTGTCGCAACCGTTTTTTGAAGGTTTAAACTTCTCGAGAAAGTTGCATCTTCTGTAATTTCAATGGTTTGATTGATGGTTTTAAAACCAGGTTTAGATACGGATAGTTCATAAATACCCGGAAATTTGAAGTCCTGATATGGGGTTTGACCTACATATTGTCCGTTTAATGAAACACTTGCATCCGACGGTGTTGAACGAATATCAATAACCTGTAAGTCCACACTTTTCATCTGATACTGAAACAAGGTTTTTTCTTTGGTAACTTCAATGGTTTCCACGATGGTTTTATACTGCTGTTTTTCAATACGTAACGTGTGTGTTCCCAATGAAGTTGAAATTGCTTTGGAGTTATCTACTTCCGCACCATCCAATAACACTTTTGCATCGGGTTGATTCACAACTACGTTAATTGGTACTAAGTCACCTACTTTACTTCCTGTAATGGTCACTTTCCACACCTCACTTGATTTTAATCGAATACCAATATCATTTAAATACAAGGTTAAGGGTTTAAACCCTGATGAACGAACCGTAACAATTCGTTCAGTTGGTGAGAGATACAATAAATATTGACCAGCCTCTGAACGTATTTTTACTGCCCCATTTCGTGGTTCAAACGATAAACTTTCTAAATCCGTAAGAAAGATAATTCCGGCCGCAATCTCACCGTTGGCATCACGTACTTCGTTGCCAATAAATTCTCCGGATGCTATTTCTGGTTTTCCGACTAATTTTAGTTCTGAGATGTCTTGTGCACGTAAATGGATTGAACAAACTAGAACAATAACAACTACTAGGATAGATTTTAGACTCATAGATTCAATTAATTAAACAGTGGCTAAGGATAAAAAAAAATAATGTAAAAGCCTTAAATGCAAGCTTTTAAAGTGAAATTCCTTAACTCTGTTTGGTAATTTTAAGTCTGACTGGATTTAAAAAGCAGGTTCTTCTTGGTGAATCTTCCCCACTGCTTCACGTAGGAAATTCGGAATTACCGTATGATAGGTTTTCTCAATGTAATCTTCTCGTTTTAAGCGTTCAAGTATTTGCTCATATTTAGCTTGACCGTGGCTTTTAATGATGTTTTCGCGCTGTTCCGGTTTACTGAAGTGAAAATACATGCCTTCTGAATCCGCCTCAGGATGGAATTGAACGCCAACCATTTCGTTATTTAAACGAATTCCTGTTATTGCTCGTTCAAGTGGCACGTGAGGACGTATTTTTTCCAAGGATAAAATCTTGAAACCATATTGTTCCATTATTTCTCGCTTGGGTTGAATGACTTGCCAATCTCTAAAATCAGCTGCATAAAATGGGTCTGAAAGTCCTTGATACAAAGAATCGCGTTTACCGTCTTCTGTTTTATGAATAGGTGTGATACCAAATGATGTTGAACGACGCAGTTTTACTTCTGCAATTTGAAATAGGTGTGCCATCAATTGAAACGAATAACAAATCAATAAAACTGATTTTTTCGATTCCTGTGTGTTATTCCAAGTGTAAACCGTATCCAA
>CAZIQX010000136.1:0-9076 GCA_964541325.1 uncultured Chitinophagales bacterium
GGTTATTTCAGAAAGCTGCAATCATACATCAACAATTTACTACTCTTCTTTGTCAGCGAGTTTTTCGATTCCAACTACGAGTAACAGACCTATCAACATGGAAATAAAACCCCAAACAAGGCTTGTCGTTCCATCTTTGAGTCGTGTATCCGAATCTGCATTGTTGAACGATGGGAAAAACGGCTCACTATGAATAAGTTTCATTTTCACTTTTTCTAGTACAACCTGACGCTCATCTGCAGGTAAATCTTCGGTTAGCACTTTTTGAATGCGGTAAAATTCAGGTTTTTTAGAAGCGGAAACAGGATTTTGCAATACATCCTGCACTTTTTCATCCATGTATGGAACCACCGAAGTGCGAACCGTTTCCTCATAAGTGCGTGACTGGTACGGCCAAATCACCGATAATGACCCAATCAAAAAGCCTATCAACACACACAAGGTGGGTTTGTGAAAACGGGCTAACAACCAACTTAGGAATCTCGAAAACAAGGTGATTCCTGCAATCATACCGGCTGTGAAAAAGAACAGAATCGTTATGGCGGTAGCCGTTTCATCCGAACCTATCAGGCCAATTTGTGACAAAATAAATTGATATTTACCCAATATCAGTAAAATAAAAGACCCTGAAATTCCGGGTAAAATCATTGCGCAAATAGCTAATGCTCCACTAAAAAAAACAAAAAGATTCGTTTCAGGAGTTTGAGTCGGAACTAAGTTTACAATCCACCACTCTATAAAGGTTCCTAAAAAAATAAAAAAACAAGGAAGAAAACTCTATCTGTTTTAGGCTCTTTATCAACAAAAAAATTGACCCTAAAATCAGGCCAAAGTACAAACCATAAACCGGTTCAGGGTGGGAATACATGAATTCAGGTAGAGGAACAATGCGTGTAAAAAACACAATCGCTGAACCTATTCCCGTTAACAATCCCATTAAAAATTTCCAGTGAAATGCCTGAAAAAACGAGGCTATTTTAAAGCTAAGCAAAGACTTTAATGCGGACGTATCAACACTTTTAATCGCAGATAACAACCGGTTATAAATCCCCAAAATAAGCGCCATTGTTCCACCGGAAACCCCGGGAACTACATCAGCTGCTCCCATCAGGAAACCTTTTAACATGAGGGAAGGGTACTCTTTAAATGTCGTTTTATCGTGTTCTATTGCCATTTACCAGCCTTGTTTTCCAATTAAGGGTACAAATTTGAATACGTTGTGGTCTTCTTCTTTAAACTCTGATTCTGAAAGGCGAATAATGCGTTTCATGGTTTGTTGCTCCTGATTGCCAACCGGAATTACAAGTCGCCCGCCTATTGATAACTGTTCTTTTAATGCTTCCGGAACTACGGGTGCGCCTGCGGTAACAACTATGGCATCAAATGGTGCATAAGCGGGCCATCCTAAAGTTCCATCACCGGCTTTTAACGTTGCACGATAGCCCATTTTGATTAACATTTCCTTAGCATGATGATACATTGGTACATGGCGCTCAATGGAATACACGTTCTTTGTAAGCTCACACAAAACAGCGCATTGATAGCCTGAACCTGTGCCGATTTCAAGCACCTTATCACCGGATTTCAAAAGCAATAACTCAGTCTGACGAGCTACAGTAAATGGTTGCGAGATTGTTTGGCCTAACATAATGGGCAAAGCACTATCTTCATATGCACGATGAATGAGTGCGGAATCAATCATTTTATGACGTGGAATTTTTGCAATTGCTTGTAGTACCGTTTCAGATTGAATGCCTTTGGTACGCAATTCTGAAACGAGCGCCTCTCGTTTACGGGAAATAATAAGTTCTTGGTTGGATGATGAAGAAAACATGAGCCAAAAATAGGGGAATACAACTGCAAATCGGCAATAAAATTAGAAAGACTGAGAAAGAACAAATTGATAAATATATCTTAAGCTGTAGGTGTTGTAGGTAGTTTTAAAACTAACATTCAGCGGAAATTGTTTGTTGTTAAAGTGCCATAATTGTATTTGAGCACCAATTGTCGGATAGTTCATGGATTTGTAGGAGTCACCAAAAAAAGCTTCATATTCAGCAACCGGACCAAACGCTAAAACCATGTTTTCATCAAAGGGAATTACCCGAAAGTTTACTTGAGCAAAAGGAAGAAAGCCTACGCTATTCGATTGTCTTTGCAGATGAATGTATGAATACCCTGCTGTAATGAATAAGTTATCATAGACTTCTGCGGTTACATCAAGACCAAGATTGGTTCCTATAGAAATTCCAATTGCATATTTTGATTTGGGAGCTATAAAAACAGGGCCAAAAGAACCACTGATTGGTAAATTTATCGGGTATTGCTTTTGATTATCATTTAATTGGAAATCAAATAAATTGCCCAAAATGGTAATAGAGCCTACCTTAAGCGTAGTGGCAGAATCTTTTTTCATAGAGTCGAACTCCGTTGACTCATTTATCCTGCTTTTATGAACCAAAAGGCGTTGAGAACTCGGATATTGCGTTGACATACACCCTGAAATGAGTACTATGCCGACTACAAACAAGGCTTGTTTTGCACTCACATTAAACTAACTAAAAATTATACCCTAATCCGATACCGCCGCCAAAACCGACACGAGTTCTTGTTTCTGCACCAAAACCTGTAGTGAGTTGGTAACTAACATTAAAATTGAAAATCAATCCCGGACTTAAAATTTTACCTGCATCATATCCAAACCCAATTCCTGTACTGAAAAACGTATCATTTTTATAATCCCCACCAAAAAAAGTTTGACTCGACATTTGATTATCCACATGTGCGCCCACGAGAAAATACGCTCTTGCTGTTTCTTTCCACAACATGGTTTTCTGATATTCACCACCTAAAGAAAAAAATGAATTTGTCTTTTCATTGGCATCATTATAGATGAAAATGCCAACCCAACGAAATGCATGATTGGGGCCAAGTCCAAAAATATCATAATCCAAATAAGAAAAACCTCCACCAGCAAGTGTGGATAGCGATACCCCGATTTGTCGCTCCGGATAGGTAGGTTTATCATCTTGTGAATAACTGTTTTGCAAACCTACTAGCGTCCAAACAAAAAGGAAAACAAATATTGATTTCATAATACCTCAACCATACTTTATTTAATGAGGTGCAAATATACCTCATTTCATTTTTACCACAAATGCCATTTCTGAACAAAAAAGAGTCAGAAACCTTAATCATTTCTTCATTTTTAACGTCTTTTCAAAGAAATCACGGGTAAATGTCTTTAAAAACAAATGTAAAAAGGTTATTATTCGGCACAAAAATTACTGACTGCACAAGTACTTATCTCCATTTTGATTGTTGAATTATTTTGATTTAATTCAATGGCGATATAGACATAAAAAAACAGACGTTTAAAGGAGTCTTTTAACATGCATATTGGAATAGTTGGCACCGGAAGTATGGCGAGTGCCTTAGCCCAAAAATTATCACAAGCAGGACACACCATTATGATTGGTTCACGCGATGCCGGAAGAGCTAAATCCTTAGCAGATATGATGGGTTCTACTGTTCAAGGCGGTTCAATAGCACAAGCCGCTGATTTTGGTCAGGCTATTATTCTTGCCGTTACCTGGTTGGGTGTTGATAATGCCCTAGAAGAAATGGGCGATTTAGATGGTCGCGTTCTTATCGATATTACCAATCCACTTGATCCGGATTCGTACGATTTAATACCCGGAATGAAAACATCTGCAGCTGAGTACATCGCACAAAAATCAAAACATGCCCAAGTAGTTAAAGCTTTTAACACTGTTTTTGCTGAAAACCTGCTTCAAGGTTCTGATTTTGATGGTGTTAAAGCGAATGTATTCTATTGTACGGATGAAAAAGCAGCAAAAGATGTGGCCGTTGAACTTATAGAAGATCTTGGTTTTGAACCTGTTAACTGCGGCGAATTACGTAACGCACGTTATCTTGAACCTATGGGAGCTATGATTATCAAGCTTGGCTATCCGATGGGACACGGAACTGAAATCGCATTCCGTTTATTGGAACGCGAATAATTAGCATTACATTAAATAAAAGGCTGCCTCTTTATAGAGAGCAGCCTTTTTTTTGCTTACGTATTTGGATTATGCGAGCGGCTTAAAAGTTAAAACCGGCACATTAGCATGACGCGCAACGGTTTCCGTTGTTGAACCTAACAGCAAATGTTCAATTCCACTTCTTCCGTGCGTGGTCATTACAATCATATCAGCGTATTCGTGGGCAAAATCTACTATTTCAAAATGGGATGAAACTCCACGTGCAATTTTGGTAAATAGACGATATTCCTTGGTATCATTTCCATGATGAACTACTAAGGTGTCGAATATTTCCAAATTTTCTCTTCGGATACTGGCACTGATTTTATTCGTTTTAGCCAAAAAGTTTTCCACTTTGTTTAAAATAACATCCAAAATGGCACTCATTTCATCTTTTTCTTTGTTACGAGCTTCATTTTCAGCTTCTGTGCCATAAATCTCAAGAACGTGTAACAAGGTAAGTTCACCGCCTAATTTATCTACCATATCAATAGCGTAAGGTAAACACGCTAGAGATGTTTTTGAACCATCCGTAGGGACTAAAAATTTTCGGACGGGATGGTCAGGAATGCGTGGCGGTACTGCTAAAACAGGTACATCACTATGGCGAATAACTCGTTCGGTAATGGTTCCGTGAATTAACTGATTTTCATTGGCACCTTGAGCGCCAATTAAAATTAAATCGTATCCACCAAGTTTAGCTTTTTCACAAATGGCTTCATCCACTTTGCGTTCTATCATACAATACACAGAACCACGAACAGGCTCACTTAAAAATTGTTTAGAAGCCACATTTAATTTTTCACGTGCATCTTTTTGCAAGGCAGGATACACCTGTTTATCCATATCAAATGGTAAGCCTAGCTGTTTGATACTTTCACTCAAATACCGAAAAGCGGGGATAACGTGCAAAAAATCAACTTTTCCACCAAATTTTTCTGCTAAATCGTTCGCATAGCGATACGCAATTTCTGATCCCTTTGAAAAATCGGTTGGCACTAAAATTTTTGAAATCGTTTTCATGATAAGCTCCTTTTCTCTAAGCCAACAATTAGTCTAAATTCGTTAAAATTCCTGTAAAAATAAAGACTAATCAGTCCTATTTCTCGACTTATTTTATTGAGATTCAGTCACTTAAATCTAAAAATCGGCTATAAACAGCGAAATACCTTATATTTGCCGAAAATTTATGTTATGATTACCAAAAATATTCAAATTGAAGTCGAACTAGACGAAAATCACGTACCACAAGAGATTAGTTGGCAAGCAGATGATTCAGGTAGTAAAGACGCCGTTTCTTGCCGAAGTATGATATTAGCCCTATGGGATCACAATAAAAAAGATACGCTTCGTCTTGATTTATGGACAAAAGATATGACTGTTGATGAAATGAAAATCTTTTTTCATCAAACCTTGGTAACCATGGCCGACACTTTGGAACGTTCTATTGCTGATGAACGAATTGCCGGTGATATGCGCGACTTCTGCGCTTATTTTGCCGAAAAAATGGAGATTGCTGAATAAGATGATTCAATGCCTCTACATAGAAGACAATGTAGATAATCATTTTTTGATTGGTTTTTATGGCAAAGAGTTACTCGAACTACAATTTGCCGAAACAACCGATGCCGCATTAACTGCTATTCAAAATCAACAATTCGACTTAATTATTGTTGATTTGAATTTACCGGGTAGTTATACATCATGGGAAATCATCGAAAAAATTGAAGCTCAATACGAACATCCACCTCAAATTTGGATTTTGTCTGCAATGCAAAAACATGAAATCCAGCATCGTTTACAGAATCATCCCGAAATCTCGTTTATTACAAAACCTATTCGTAAAAACGACTTTGTTGAAAAGTTGAAAGTTACGTTTCCCGATAAATTTTGAATTTAGAAGGAAATCCTAGATAGTTTTTAATTTTTTTTACTCGAAAGAGCCATTTATCGTCGAGCTACTTTTCACAGGGCAAAGTTTAAAAAATCGTTCTTACAAAATACTATGGGATTGGACGGATTGATTTATTCCACAGACGTGAAGCCTCGTAAGTAAAAGCTGAAACATCAACTTAACGTTGTGAACATAGTTGGGATAGTTAAAGAATCAGTAGTTTCCCATTGATGAGCGCGTCTGCTGGTTGAAATGGAGTTTTAGGACGTTTACAAAAAGATATTAAAATCATGTCTAGCTCAATTCACTATCTCTCTGAAATAAGAAAGCCCGTATGAACGGGCTTTTTTATTATTCGAAATCTGTTGTTAAACGATATCGGGCAATGCGATTATTGCCTTTATCTGCTACAAAAACTGTTCGTCTAAAATAGGTAACACCTGAGGGCTGATTAAACTCTTTCGGGCCAATTCCACGTCCACCAAATGAAACGACTATTGCTTTGGTTTCTGTTGAACCAATCGGTGGGTTAACTCCTTCAATACCATTTGATTGAAATAAATACAAGCTATCTGTTCCGGCATCAGTTACCAAAATATAATTGGTTCCATCAGTGGTGAACGTCACATCCGTTGGGTTTTTAAACTTGAACGGCTCGTACATAAACGAATTTGCACGAGTTGTGTCCTGGGCAAGAAGAACCGTATTGGGTGCAAATACTAATCCATCAACTGTTTCTGTAGCAGTAATCCATAACACGCGGTATGGAATTTCAACCGATTGATCACTTTGCGTCATAAGAAAACCACGATTATCCGACATGGTTTCACGTTGTGGCGGGCCTACAAACGTATTGATGCTCGACAATCCTAAACCGGAAATAAGCGATGGGTTAGTAGGATTTATTGTACGAATCTGGCGGATATTTCGCATTTTTTCGGTTCTTTCACCCCCAACTACTATTCGTTGAAACTCAAGAACAATATTATCAGGAGCGGCAATTTGACCGATTTGATTACTTGGCCCGGTACGAGTTACATAAACGGAATTATCCGCCATCACGGCAACACCGGTTATCTGAACTTGTTCGTAGTTGAGTGGGTCCGTTTTATCTAAACGACGAACCTGAGCACTAAATGTACTTAAGGAAGCATCATCAAAAGGAAAAGCTAAAGTATCAACATAAGTGAGTTCACCTGCACCGTTTGCATTCCTTAATTTATACACAACAGGAAGGTTATACGTATCAGTTACTCCGTCGTTATTAGTAACTGTAAAGTCTTGACGGGCAGAAACATACACATGTAAATTACGATCCATGGCAACAGCGTTTGCACCTTGTAACGGAATAATTCTTGCGCGTCTTCCGGCTTGGTCTAATACATGTAAACCATTATCATCTGTAACATAAATAAGTTCATCATACCCTACTAAGATGTCGTTTGGTGCATTAAAACCTTCACTCCAAAATGGCAACAAGGCAGCATATCCTACCACATCATCCGCATCTTTTGGATCGCGTTTACCCACATCAAATATTTCATCGGTTACCGGGTCTTTTTTTGAACCAAAAAAATCGCTACAAGCACTTGTCGTTACTAGAATTAAAAGGGTGAAAATCGGTAATAATCGTGTTTTCATATAGATTTTGTCTGAACTCCTTAAAATCCAAATTTGAGAGCAAATCGAGGTAAGTTACCTAAGCGTTCATACGCCGTATAACTCATATCAATTCCTAATGCGCGTCCGTCCCAGCTGGTATTTAAACCAAAACCAACACTAGGCCACATTAATTCTTCTACCCCAAATTCGTATCCGGTTCTAAAGAAAAATTTATTCATAAAACTGTACTCCGCACCAACTGCCAAACGTTCTGCATTATCGGATGGTTTAGTAAGCTGTGCTGTAAGCAAGACACCCATGTTATCATTTTTCCACACATTATAGGCTGCACCAATCAAAAAGTTCGTTGGAGGCGTGATGGCTTCAAATTGATTTTCGGTTACGGTACTATCTAAAGCCTGACGCGTTGTACTTCCTGTTGGGGTGCCATCAAAACTAAAATTATTTACTCCAACGGCGAATCGTAAACCTGTTTCACCAACGATGTAATAAAAGCCAAAATCGAAAGCAACGGTTTGAACCTGAACTTCTTCAAAACGCTCATCAAGCATACGAACCGTAATTCCATAGGAGAATAATTCTGTTAACCGTTGAGAAGCCGTTAAACCTAGAGAATAATGTACAGTACTGAAAGTACGCCCTGTTCCACCGGGTCTGAATTCTGTGGTTTCGTCAATCTCACCGGAATCCAAATACTGTAAAGATGCTCCTAAAGCCAGATTGTATTTTTTCAGTTGATGTACATAGGCAAAATAACCTTGATTTACACCCACGAAATACGAAGTGTAACCAGCCATAAACTCATTTCTTCCAATCTGAACAGCCATTGCAGGGTTCCAATACAAGGATGAAGCGTCAATCGCATCAGCAACGCTTGAGTTACCCATGGAAGCGGCACGGGCATCAACGGTGATTTTAGTGAATTGAAAACCGGAAGTACCTGAACGGGCTTTTCCGAAACTAGGAATTAAGGCTTGAGCAGAAACACCGGCCGTAAAACCAAAGATAAGTGCAATTAAAGTGATTAAAGATCTCATCTATTTGTTCTGCTCGATTAGAAATTAACGGATAAACCAAACATAATATGGCGTTGTTCTAAGAAGTTTGCCGGATTCAAGTAGGCCGGTAAACTGTTATCTCGGGGGTCAACATAACGGGGATCACGAACACCAACAGGCACATCGTAACTTCGGTCGTTTCTGAGTGCAATCAATGCAGCTTCATCGCGAGGATAATCGTTTCGGTACGCTTTTCCGGTAACCGGATTAATAATAGCCGCGTTTTTATTGTTGAAAATATTGTTGATATCCAAGGAGAAGGTCCATCGTGTTTTTGCAATTTTGAACCATTTTTGGAAACTCACATTCGTAAAAAACCAAGGCTCACCTGATTTACTGAATCGTTTAGCAGGATCAGGGTCACGTTCGTAAATAGGTCTCCAATCCAATGCACCTGTAGTTGGATTAGTACTTAATCCTCTGAAAATTACCGGCGTATATCGGATACCACTTCT
>CAZIQX010000136.1:9086-9461 GCA_964541325.1 uncultured Chitinophagales bacterium
CGCATATCATTTAAAACACTTATTCCAAATAAGCCGGATTTTCGTGCATGGGTGAATGTCATGTTGGTTTTGATGTCCCAAGGGCGATCCCAGGCTAAAGGAGTTTCGATGTTGTTACCGATGTTATTCCCGTTAATCAAGAGGTTTTGCAAAGCTTCGTTGTTGGAAGAACTTAGTCCTTCTGCGCGGGAATACGATATGGCTAATTGACCTTGAAACCAGAAACTGTAACGTTTAAAATAGGTTACATCAACCCCACGAACCCGGGCATAATCCCCGTTAATTCTAAACGCACGAGTAGTTTCACGACCGGTTGCATCCGGCAAGTTGATGCTTTCCGTGGTGATGAAATCGTATTTATCTCGCCAAAAAGCC
>CAZIQX010000137.1:0-1499 GCA_964541325.1 uncultured Chitinophagales bacterium
TCATCGATAAATACGTTTCTTGACTCACCAATTATTGTTCTAAGTTGTTCTGTAGTTGGCGACTCTAGTAGCCGTCTAGTTGATGGATCGTCAGCATCAAGAAATAAAAAATCGTCGCTCTTTAGAACATCTTTAATTAACGTTGTTTTCCCAACTTGACGAGCCCCAAAAACCACAATGGCCTTTCCTTTATTGCGATTGTGTTGAATTTTATCTTTTAGAATTCGTGAAAACATGGATTTGATGTGTGACTATAGGTCGTTGTAATGGCCAAAAGTCATAACTTTTCGCCATTATATTGACCAAAAGTTATATTATTTGCTCTGGAAAAACAAGGGTTATCAATATAAATGATTGTTTAATCAAGAATTTCTGAATCGCTATCAAACCAAATCAAGAATAATAGGAGAATAGCTCCAAAACCAAGTAGCAGAAAGGAATATGAGCGATACTTTATAACCCATTCTTTTAATTCAGAATCAGTTAAACTTCTTGTTTGAATCGGATCGAATAGGGACATAATCAATTAGATTGATTGTGATGAACCGAGCTTTTTTATAATAAAACTCGCTACAAACGTTTCCATTAAACTCAAAGGAATGGCAAAAGGTAAAATTTTTAATGGCAAAACAAGCAGATTTCCAAGCACTATCCACATCAAAACAAATCCAACAAACCAACTCAGCCATATGGTTTCCGATAAGGTGAATTTTTTTGACATGAAATAAATAAAGCATGCAAATCCTAACGACCATATTCCCCAAAATATACCATTAATAGGTTCTGATGGAAACGTTAAACCCAATTCTGAATAGTGTTTAACCCAAAACGTTTTTAATAGAAATTCATTTCTGACAAATTCAGAAATACTTATCCAAACTGTAGCCAAAAAAATGGGTAAGAAGTGATTTTTTAGCATTAGATAACTTAATGTTTTTTTAGGTATGATAGTTGGTCTCTATAATAATAAATATCAACATGATAACAAGAGTTAAAATGTTGGATAAATTATTAGCTACTCCCAATTTTAACCTTCAATAAAGCAGAATTTACATTTTTGACCTTTACGGTAAAGCAATCTTATAATCTTAGAGAACTGAAAATTTAGTTACAGAAACAGAAATGATTTTCAACTCGATATCTGCTTGGCCTTAAGTCTTACTTAGTCGAACACTTCCGTCTTTCCACTCAACAACAAATGGAGATTTTGTATCGAAATCTGAGGCTTTTTTGATCATTTTATCACCCTGAATGATTCGCGTAAATCCTTTTTCTAATGGCATTAGCGGATTCAGACTTTTCAACTGAAAATCTAACGATAGCAGGGTTCTGTCGAGTTTATCAACTTTAGGAAGCACCAGTTCTTGTATCGTTTCTGATAGCTGTTGTAGGGATTGTTTTCTTTGTTGTACACGATGAAGCAATTTAAGCTGAGAGCGCTCGTAGCTTGCTCCTTGTATGATTTCCCGTTTTTGTTGAACCTTCATGTCAAGTTTGTA
>CAZIQX010000137.1:1509-6162 GCA_964541325.1 uncultured Chitinophagales bacterium
TTCACGAATCTGCGAAACCGATTGGATTTGCAAATTCACACGATTAATCAATTTATTGAGCGCATAGGAGCCTGATATTTGTTTCACTAAGCGAAAACGCGATTCCCATTTTTGTTGCATCATTTGGGTAATCAAACGTTCGGAATCATCCACTTTCATCATTAATTCATGGCGGTCGGGGGTAGCGATTACGGCCGCTTGAGTGGGTGTATTAGCTCGAATATCCGCCACAAAATCTGCAATCGTAAAGTCAGTTTCGTGTCCTACACCTGAGATAACAGGTATCGGACAGGCCGCAATAGCTCGAGCAACAGCTTCTTCATTAAATGGCCACATATCTTCCAGTGAACCACCACCACGACCAATAATTACCGTGTCAACATTTCGGTTTTTACTGAAATATTCCAAGCCACGAACCAATTCAGGAGCTGCATTTGCTCCTTGAGTACTTGCATGAAATAATTTAACAAGTACATTAGGCCAACGTTTTTGAATGTTGATCATAATATCGTGCCATGCAGCGCTTGTTTCTGAGGTAATCACACCGATGGCTTTCGGGAATTTTGGAACAGCGCGCTTGCGACTGATATCAAACAGACCTTCAGCTTCCAGCTTTTTTTTCAATCGTTCAAAAGCGGCCTGTAATGCTCCAATTCCTGCCTGTTGAACTTGCTCAACAACCAATTGATAACGTCCATGAGGCGCATATAATTGAATTGATCCAAATGCGGTAATCTGTTGACCATGAACGAGTTGTACGTTTCCACGAGTGCGAGCAGAACGCCACATCACACAGGAAAGTTGAGCACGATCGTCTTTTAACGTAAAGTATAAGTGTCCATTAGAGCTAACTGTAGGTTGACTCACTTCGCCCTGAACGGAAAGCATCGAAAAATTCGATTCCAACACATGTTTGATGGAATCTGTGAGTTGTGATACAGATGGGATTTCTGAAAAATTGCCGGTATAAAGTTGCATGTTTGAAAAGGAAAAGACCAAAGAATCCGCTAATTTCGGGTGCATAAATGATAACTAATTTTTCCCATGAATCGCACGATTTTACGCAATCTACGTTTAGCTAACTCGAAAGATGTTGCTACAACCACTACTGATATCACCATAGAAAACGGCATTATTACTCATATTGGAGCATCCAATCCCACAGCAACCGACATAACCCACGATTTTGGAGGAGCTTTTGTAAGTCCGGGATGGATGGATATGCATGTTCATTTACGTGAACCCGGTTTTGAACACAAAGAAACGATTAGTACGGGAACTAATGCCGCTGCTTTTGGCGGATTCACCGCTGTGGCCTGCATGCCAAACACCAAACCGGCTATTCATACACGCGATGTGGTTGAGTTCATCATCAAAAAAGCAGAGCCGACCGTGGTAGATGTTTATCCGATAGCCTGTGTAACAAAAGACAGAAAAGGCGAGAGTATTACTGAAATGGCTGATTTACGTGCTGGCGGTGCTGTTGCATTTTCTGATGATGGTGACCCTGTTCATGATTCACGCATCATGCGAATTGCGTTAGAATATTCTTCGATGTACCATATGCCAATCATCAATCATGAAGAAGATTTAGCCTTATCGCGTCCGGGACATATGAATGAAGGTGCAGTTTCGGATAGACTTGGATTAGCAGGAACGCCCGGAATAGCCGAAGAAGTGATGATAGCCCGTGATATTTTGTTAGCTGAACTCACAGGTGGACACGTTCATGTGGCGCACATCAGTACAGCAAAAGGCGTTGAATTGGTTCGCAGGGCAAAAAAAGACGGCATAAAAGTAACAACAGAAGTGTGTACGCATCACTTCGATTTAACCGACATCGAAATTGAGAAGCGTCACTTCGACACAAATTGCAAAATGCATCCGCCACTGAGAACCGAATCAGATCGGTTGGCAATGATTGAAGGTCTTAAAGATGGTACGATTGATGCGATTTGTACCGACCACGCACCACATTCTGTAGAAGAAAAAGATGTGGAATTTATTTATGCACCTAACGGTATTTTAGGTTTGGAAACCGCTTGGGGTATCACAGCAAAACGATTAATTCATGAACACGGTTTTTCGATTCCGTTTGTTATCGAAAAATTAGCAGATAATCCTCGTAAAATCTTAAATCTCGAAATCCCTGAAATAAAAGTTGGTAAAAAAGCTAATTTGACCATTTTCACCACAGACGATACCTGGACTTTTGAAAGCAAACACATCAAAAGTAAAAGTAAAAATACCCCTTATGTTGGTGCAGAAATGCGAGGCAAGGCATTGGGAGTGTTTAACAAAGGTAAATTACATCTCAACCAATTTTAACATACCGAAACCCCAATAAGGGCGTTAGCTCGAAATATTCACATAGCGAAATGTATAGCATGAAAAAAATCGTATTGCTTTTAAGTTTTGTTTTATTAACTACTTGGCTTCAAGCACAAAACTACACACTCCTTACCTATAATGTTGAAAATTTATTTGATGCAGATGGGGAAGCTGTTTTTGATGATTACAAACTACAAGATAAAGACGGTAATTCTTTGTATTCCAAACGAGATGTTTTCAATAAAACAAGCAATGTAGTTAAGGTTTTAAAACAATACAATCAAGGGAAAGGGCCTGATATCATTGCTTTTACAGAATTGGAAAGTGATTTTACCACATCGCACCGAAATGCAGACCCGAAAGCTTTTCTGCTACAATATGCTGGCACAACGTTGGATAAGATGTTAGGGGATGAATTCACAGATGAAATTGCAGATTTGCCCTCTGAGTTCTTGTTACTTAAAGCGATGGCTGATGCCGGTTTAATCGGTTATGAGATTTTTATCGGATACAGCGAAATAGTGGACGGCAGACCAGAAAATGTGCAAAAAAATGCGGTTTTTTCGAAATTTCCAATCAACAGAGAAAAATCAAGATTACACAAATTGCAAGATGCACGTCCAATTGTAGAAGCTTGGCTGAACATTGGAAACCATGAATTGGTGGTATTTGTAAATCACTGGAAAAGCGGGGCAAGTAATCCAAAAATGGAAGCAATTCGCGTAACCAATGCCGAGGTACTGGAAGAACGTTTAGATGTGTTATTAGAGCAAAACCCCGCACTTGATTTTGTTTTAGCCGGTGATTTTAACACCGAGTATAATCAACATTTAATTATGAAGAATGCCCCTAAGTTTGCCTTACGAGATGTATTAGAAGTAACGGGAAATGAGGCTTTGGTAGCTTCTCTTAAAGATGATGATGGGTTGTATAATCTTAGGTATGAATTGCCTTTTGATCAACGAGGGTCTGAGGCTTATCGCGGAAATTTAGGAACTTTGATGCACTTAATTATTCCTGGTGGATTATACGATGGAAACGGAATTCAATATGTGGATAATTCATTTAAAATTGGTGCATTTCCTGGATTAAATACCTATCCATTTGCTCCTATTCCCAAACGGTGGAATTCATTTGGTGATGGTTTAGGGTTTAGCGATCACTTGCCTGTCTCGATGGAATTTAAGGTTGCCGAAAAGCCAATCATGTTGAAAAATCCGGGAATAGAAAACGATGAAAACGATCAAAAAGACATTGCTGTGCGCTTTAGAATGCCCAAAATGGACGAAGTTTATAAGCTTAGCAGTATTTCGATTGAGCAATTACAAACCGAAAAATACTTCAATGAATATTTTTATTGCGAATTAGTTCTGGACGAAAAGGACGAAGTACAAATTGGGGATACAACGTATAAAATCTACTCGGAAACCAAAGATATTCGAGAAATCGTGAAACAGGCACGAGAAAAAAATGAAGGCTTGGTTAAGTTCTTTGGACGACACACTCTTTACAGAACAACATGGGAATTTATCATCGAATCTCCTGATTTTGTGCTAAATGCGAATTAAAAGCCGTGTCGTTTTCATTCTTATTGGAATCAGTCTGCTTTTCAATTCTGCTCAAGCGCAGGAAAACATAACCTTCGGTGAAATTCCGGATTCTGTGTTTACGCCGGGGTTTGAAAAGCAGTACGATTTCCCCTTTATTTTTTTGAGTAAAACAGCTCACACGGAGTTTAAAGATGATGACCGTTCCATCATTGCCCAAACTAAACATCTGGTACGCATCAAAATACTGAACGAAACGGGTTTACAAAGCGCTGTTGTTGGAATTCCCTATCTGAATTACTTGGATATGGAAAAAATTACTCACATTGATGCACATAGCTATGATGGACACTTTTTTGTTCGCTTAGACACGGCAGAAATAAAAACGATACAAATTAATAATCGGGTTTCGTTTCGCGAATTTCAAATTCCGGGTGCTAAAGTCGGTTCTGTAATCGAATATCAATACACGATGGAACGGAGGTTTATCGAAGAACTACCGGCTTTCTATTTACAAGAACAAGTTCCTGTTTTATATGCTGAATACGGCATGCGATTGGCTCGTTATTTACGATATAACACCAGCATTCAACAGGAAATTGTACCTGTCGAGACTAAAAGGGTAGAAGTGGATACTTCAACGGGAATTAAATTATTTACTCGTCGTGCACCTGAGCGAATTAAAACCGATTATTGGATTGCCCGAAATATTCCAGCGTTTAATTCTGAGCCTTTTGTTTTAACCGGAAATGACTTTCGAATGCATTTGCGCTTC
>CAZIQX010000137.1:6172-9452 GCA_964541325.1 uncultured Chitinophagales bacterium
TGCGCTTCAATTGGAGCGAATTTGGTGTTCCTTTGCAAGTTATTGAAGCCAATTGGGATTTGGTTTCTGCTGAATTGAGCAAAGAAAATGGACTTGAAAAAAACATCCAAAAAGCAGAAAAATGGAAACAGTTTGGTGACTCAGTTAAGAGCTTGAATAGTTCAAATTCCCAAAAAATTGAACTGATTTTTAGGCGCGTTCAAACGCTTGCAAAGTTTAATGAAAAAAGCAGTTTACTCTCTGATATTAACCCTGACTCATTGTTCGTAAATTCGTTTCAGGATGCAGCCACCATTAATCAGGCATTAATTGCGGGTTTACGAGGATGTGGGTTCGAGGCGTGGCCTGTTTTTACAACGCCAATACATGCCAACGACTTAGCGGATATCTATCCCACTAAATATCAGTTTGAGAAAATGTTGGTTGCTGTGGAACAACACGGAGACTATGTTTTCCTGGATGCAAGTGATAAGTTTGCGCATCTTGGTATGATTCCAAGCAGCCATGTGAATCAAAAAGGATTTATTTTAAAAGGATTTAAGAAGTACGAGTGGAAACGTTTGGTAAGTCAGGAGTCGGTTTTTGAGCAACACATTTTTCTGAAAGGGGAATTGGACAAAGAAGGTAATCTAAATGCAAAAATTACCGGCCAAGCTAGAGGGTATTTAGCTCGTGATATGCGTCAGAAAATGGCAGAAAACACTGATTTAAGGGATCATTTTAAAGCTTTGTTGTTCTCTCGTTATTTTAATATGAACATAGAACCGGTACAAATTGTAGCGAATGCCGCAGATTCTATCTCGTTTGAGTTTACGTTTACCCTTCCTAATGCAGCCAATGTAATTGATAAAGGATTGGCCATGAAACCGCTTGTGATTGGGTATTTGGAACAAAATCCATTTCAAAAAGAAACCCGTCAGCTTCCCATTCAATTTAAAGCCAGCGAAATTCTGGTATTAAATGTGCTGATAGGTTTACCAAAAGGCTATACTTCTCGTTCAAAACCTGCTGTATTAAATTATGGGTTTGCCGGTGCAGATATTCGTTGGCAACAGTTTGAAAGTCGAAATGTGGATTATCGTTTTCAAGTAGAATTGCGTCAGTTGGATTATCAGCCTAGTTCCTATCCTCAAATTAAACGGATGTATGATTTATGGCAGGAGTGGAGTTCTGCTGAAATCGTTATTTTTAAACCATGATTGAAGTACAAAATCGCTTAGCTATTGATTGTTCTACTCCAGTTTGTACGGTAGCCTTAAAGAAAGGTAGCCAAACCTGTTTTCGTTGGACCAAGGGCGTGGGTGTACATTCTGAGTCAACGTTTCTTTTTATAAAAGAAGTTCTGCAAGAAGCAAACGTATCGTTTAATGAACTCCATGAGGTCGTGATTACAATCGGTCCAGGTTCATATACAGGCCTAAGAATTGCGTCTAGTGCTGTAAAAGGTCTTTTGTTTGGAACGGATATTTCACTTACTGGAGTACAAACCTTAGCATTTTTTGCATTTGCTGCATTTTCTATCCAACCTGATTTATCTCGTTTTCATGCCGTGATTGATGCCCGTAGAACGCATTTGTATCATCAGATTTTTGAGAAAAAGTATGGAAAAATTACAGCAGTGAACGAAATGGAAATTCGTGAGCTTTCGAAGATACAATCCCTTATTAAACATGGGGATGGAGTGGGCGGAACCGGAATGAACCGGCTGAATTTTTCAGAAACAGGGATTTCCCCACACCTATTTAACGAAGAAATTCTGATTCGTGCAGAATATTTAACATCAATGTCCGAATCTGTATTTGAGTCCGATCGATTTATTTCACCTTTGAATCCTGCTTTGTTCGAGCCGAATTACTATACTTCAGGCTATGCACAGGTTCATCAACCTAAACTTTAAATTATTGTAAACCTATGAGTTGGTTTGTACGAAAAACCGAAAATATAAAGACTGATAAGCCAAAAGAAATGCCGGAAGGCGTTTGGGTGAAAGTTCCCACAACCGGCGAAACCATTCATAAACGCGAATTAGAGGATAATTTATGGGTTGATCCGTTAAGCGGATATCATTTCCCGATTGGCAGCAAAGAATATTTCTCATTTTTATTTGATGACGGCAAATACGAAGAGTTAGGCGCGAATATTATGCCTTCCGATCCGCTGAATTTTGAGGACACCAAGAAATACAAAAAGCGCTTGATTGATGCTCAAAAAAGCTCAAATTTAAGCGATGCTGCTCGCGTAGGAGTAGGTAAAATGAAAGAACATCCTGTTGTTATTGCTTGTATGGATTTTCGTTTCATAGGCGGTTCTATGGGTTCTGTTGTTGGTGAACGTTTAGGTATTGCCATTGATCACGCAAGGAAGACCAAAACACCGCTTATTATTATTTCTCAATCCGGTGGTGCTCGAATGATGGAAGCAGTACTCAGTTTGATGCAAATGGCTAAAACCTCTGCAAAATTGGCTTTACTTCACGAAGAAGGAGTGCCATACATTTCATATATGAGTAACCCAACAACGGGTGGTGTTACAGCAAGTTTTGCCATGCTTGGTGATTTCAATATCGGTGAACCGGGTGCTTTAATCGGATTTGCCGGTCCTCGCGTGATTCGCCAAACGATTGGGCGTGATTTACCCGAAGGATTCCAGACATCAGAATACTTACTCGAACATGGTTTCTTAGATTTTATCGTACCGAGAACACAAATGCGTTCCAAATTATCGCGTTTACTGCGCATGGTTACGCACAAATATGAAGATGCTTAAACAAAAAGGGGGTTAGTTCAGACCCCTTTTTGTTTTAATTCGTTTTTTACTAGAATTAAGTTGATGTTTATGTTGATGATAGTAGCACTTTTGCTTTTGCAATTAGTTCCTTCTGAATCGATTGAAGGGGCTTGGAAATCCACTGTGAAAACGAAATCCGGTTCTGAAATAACCCAGGTACTCTTAATTAAAGATGGCTATTTAACTCAAACGGAATATGATTTAGCCTCAAAACGTTTTTTAAGAACATTTGGAGGACGTTTAACTCGTTCAGATAACCAACTATCGTTTCGAGTTGACTTTACTTCTAGCGGAACTCCACTTTTTGCAGATTCTATCACCTTAACTTACAACATCGAGAACGGTATGTTGACTTTTAATGAGGAAAACCTAGTCTGGCAACGTATCGACAAAGCGCAATCAGAAATGGCAGCGTCATGGTTTATTACTGGTCGTGCACGAAACGGTGAAATGCAAATGAATCAAGTTGGAGCTAGAAGAACTTTAAAACTGT
>CAZIQX010000138.1:0-9418 GCA_964541325.1 uncultured Chitinophagales bacterium
CTTTAGGCTTTAGACTTTAGACTTTAGACTTTAGACTTTAGACTTTAGACTTTAGGCTTTAGACTTTAGACTTTTTGAATGCTCAGGTTATAACCTTGCTGAACGTTATCGGAGCTTCAACTTGTTATTAGGCATAATTTCACAAATAATCGTATCGGTTGGTTGTGCAATAGTAAGCGAGCTGTCGGTATCAGATTAGTAAAATTTTTCAGAGTCGATGTTTAGTTTTTTTAAACAGATAGAAGTGTAGATATATCAAATAAAAAAAGCCGATTCAGTATGGAATCGGCTTTGAAACAATGAATAATCCGATAATTTTTTAGATAAACAGAATCGTTACTAAAAAGAATAAAGGAATCAAGATAGCTACCGACCATCCCATATACCCAATAAAGGAAGGCATTTTGATGTCGGAGGTTTCAGCGATGGATTTAACCATAAAATTAGGCGCATTACCAATGTAGGTCATAGCCCCCATAAATACCGCACCCGACGAAATAGCCATCAGGGTGTGTGAGCCTGTAGTCATTAAAAACTCAACAGCATCTTTTCCACCGGCCGTGTTAAAGAATACGAGATAAGTAGGAGCGTTATCTAAAAAGGATGACAATATACCAGTTACCCAAAAATACATAGGGTTGTTTGGGCTTCCATCAGGAAGGGTAACTAAATCAACCACAAAACCTAAAGCACCGCTAGTACCTGCTTTTAGAATAGCGATTGCAGGGATAATCGTAATAAAAATACCCGCAAAGAGTTTTCCAACTTCCTGAATAGGGAACCAATTAAACCCGTTTGCATCACGAGCTTCTTTCGTAGTAGTTATCACACTAACAATCGTTATGCCAATCAATAATACTTCACGAATAAGATTTTGGATAGGAATGTGAATAGCTCCAATATGAACGTCTCCAAGGCTTACAAATCCACTAAATAATACAGCGCCAACAACACCAATCAGCAAAAAGATATTGTGAATGCCTTCAATACCCAGTTTTTCTCCACCTTCAGCTTTTGGAGGAGTTCCTTCTTCTTTTTTGTAGAAATAGGAATCCATCACAAAGAAAATGATGAGAAGCGCCACAACGAGGAACAGCATTTCAAAGAATAAATGTGTGGTTGTCCAAAAGAAGCTAACACCTTGTAAGAAACCTAAGAAAAGTGGTGGATCTCCAAGAGGAGTTAGTGAACCACCAATATTTGCCACAAGGAAAATGAAGAAAATGATAATGTGAACTTTGTTTTTTCTCCAGGCATTGGCTTTAATAAGTGGACGAATCAAAAGCATAGCTGCGCCGGTTGTACCCATCCAGGAAGCTAAAAGCGTTCCAACCAATAAAATAATGGTGTTAAGCTTAGGAGAGCCAACCATATCGCCTTTTAGCCGAACACCTCCGGCGGTAGTAAACAAAGCTAAAAGCAAGATGATAAATGGAAAGTACTCTAACAAATAAACGTGCATTACTTCATACAGCGTTACTGAGAATCCCAAAATTACAATCATTGGGATAAGAAGAGATGCAGCCCAGAAAGCGGATACTTTTCCAAAATGATGATGCCAAAAATCTGGCGCAAATAGGGGGAAAAGAGCAATTGATAGTAAAATACCGGCGAATGGTATTACCCAAAGCAGGTTTAAATCTCCACCATTAATACCGTGACCTTCAGCTGCAAACGCTTGCAGGAAAGGAAATAACACAGCACCAACAGTCAACA
Source organism: uncultured Chitinophagales bacterium (assembly GCA_964541325.1). Taxonomy (GTDB): domain Bacteria; phylum Bacteroidota; class Rhodothermia; order Balneolales; family M1805; genus M1805. The sequence goes on from CAZIQX010000138.1 coordinate 1,717, forward strand.
ACATTTTTTTCATAAGGAATGAGGGTTTAACTGTAGGGATTAATTTTGTTGCGCTGAAAATAAACGATTTCAGATAAATGAGGAATTAAAGCGTGTAAATAGTTTCCTTTCAAAATGAACGTAATTGCACTTTATGTTCAGTTCAATTTTTGTATCTTTGTCGCCTGAATTAAGCCCCTTTTCGGTGTCTTTTTTCTTCTAAGTCTATGTAGAGTACACAGTTAACGGTTCTAACCTAAGCTTCGGCTCAATGAATCTAGATCTAATCGCATCACTAATTATCGCAACCCCACTTGTCGGATTCCTCATAAATGGTCTGCTTGGGTTGTTTTTTCCGTCCTATAGAAATTTAAAAACAGTTATCGGGAGTTTAGCTACGATTGCCGTAGTGATTCCTTTTCTACTCGTATTGAGTGTGTTTTTGCAAACTGCTCCGGATTCACCGGCACAGATTGTACGCTTATTTACGTGGATAGAAGCCGGTAGCTTTACTTCAGAATTTGCCTATCGTTTTGATCAGCTCTCGCTCATCATGGGTATGGTAGTAACCGGTGTAGGTGCTCTTATTCACCTGTATTCCATGGGCTACATGAAAGAAGACGAAGGCTATTACAAGTTTTTTGCTTATCTGAACCTCTTCATCTTTATGATGATGAATTTGGTGATGGGTAACAACTTGCTCTTATTGTTCCTCGGCTGGGAAGGAGTAGGTGTAAGTTCGTATCTGTTAATTGGATTTTGGTATCAGGATAATGAAAAAGCATTCGCCGGTAAAAAAGCATTTATCTACAACCGAATTGGGGATTTTGCCTTTCTCGTGGCCATGTTTATGACTTTCCAAAGTGTTGGAAGCCTCGATTTTGATGCCATTTTAAACGGATTGGATAAAATTCCCGCAGATTACAAATTCTGGATTGCATTCCTGATGTTTTTTGGGGCTACCGGTAAATCGGCTCAATTACCATTATTTGTGTGGTTGCCTGATGCTATGGCGGGTCCAACTCCCGTATCTGCGCTCATCCACGCTGCAACGATGGTTACATCCGGTATTTATTTAATTGCACGCATGTCTTTCTTGTATGTAATGGTTCCTGAAGTGATGATAATTGTAGCGGTTGTTGGGGCTGTAACAGCTATCGTGGCTGCTTCTATTGCCATTACTCAGCAAGACATCAAAAAAGTATTGGCTTACTCAACAGTTTCTCAGTTGGGTTATATGTTCCTTGCTTTGGGTTCAGGTGGTTTTATTGCTGCAATTTTCCACGTAGCTACCCACGCCTTCTTTAAAGCTTGTCTCTTCCTTGGTTCAGGTTCTGTTATTCATGCCATGCATCATGTTGAACACGAATTACATCATCACGGAAAGCATGTTCATTTTGATCCGCAAGATATGCGCTTTATGGGTGGACTTAAAAAGTACATGCCAAGCACTTATATCACATTTTTAGTTGCAACGATTGCAATTGCAGGTATTCCACCGTTGGCAGGATTCTTTTCAAAAGATGAAATCCTAGCTTTTGTGTTTAATTCGTCTGTTACCATGCCTTCTGCGTCGGTGTTATACATCATTCTTTGGGTTGTAGGTATTGTAACCGCACTAATGACGGCTTTTTACATGTTCCGACTCACTTTTACCACTTTCCATGGTGAGTTTAAATTACCAAAGAAAGTAAAAGGTGCGGAAGATTCTGAAAAATATCTACATGAGAGTCCTATTACCATGACACTACCACTATGGGTGTTAGGTATTCTTTCTCTCGTAGGTGGATTTATGGGTATTCCTGACTTTATCTTACACGGAGGCAATTGGTTGCATCATTGGTTAGAAGGCGTTACAGCACCAGTAGGTATTGTGCTTTCACATGCTACAGAATGGATGTTATTATCTGCATCTGTGGTGATAGCGGTTGTTGGTGTTAGTATTGCTTATTTGATGTACTTCAAAGGAGATCCTGACACTTCAGATGCGGTTGTATCTAAAAAGTTTGGTTCTTTCTATACCGTATGGTCTGAAAAATACCGTTTAGATGAATTTTACGAAGGGTACATTTCCGACCCCATCGTACGCTTTTCCGATAAAGTACTTGCCGTTTTCGATATGAAAATTGTGGACGGTTTTGTGAATTTGATTGCAGGAATCGTACGCTTATCCGGAAGTTTGTTCAGATATGCTCAAACGGGATTAACAAGCAGTTATGCGTTCATGCTTGTAGTCGGAGTTATCTTGGTTGTTGGAATTATTGTGTTTAGCTAATTGGAAAATTATTCATGAGTACCTTATTAAACATTACCATTTTTCTTCCAATACTTGGTCTTTTAGTACTTCTACTTGTACGCAGCGAAAATTTGGTTAAGTGGATTAGTCTTCTAGTTACAACTGCTACGTTTGTTTTGTCGCTGCCGTTAATGCTCAATTTTGATTCGTCACAATCAGAAGTTGCACAATTTCTTTATGAATCCGGTGCTTGGCTACCTGGTTTAGATATTAAATATGTGGTCGGTCTTGATGGGTTAAGTTTATTACTCTTTATGCTCACCACGTTTATCGGACCGATTGTTGTTTTATCAGCATGGAATTCCGTGGAAAAGCATGTAACCGGGTTTTATGCCATGTTGTTGGTATTGCAAACGGCCTCATTAGGTGTTTTTGCAAGCCTTGATCTATTTATGTTTTACATCTTTTTCGAACTTAGTTTGATTCCGATGTATTTCTTAATTGGAATTTGGGGTGGCAAAGGTAGAATTGAAGCAACCTTAAAATTCTTTATCTACACCTTGGTTGGTTCATTAATCATGTTAGTAGCATTGATTTATTTAGGCTACGATGCAGGAAATGCGTTAAACGGCGGTACCTTTACAACCGATTGGCGATTACTTTCCTCTCCCGAGTACATGATTGAATTAGGTGTTCAAACCTACTTGTTCTTTGCCTTTGCCTTGGCGTTCTGTATCAAAGTTCCTCTATTCCCATTTCATACATGGTTGCCTTATGCGCATACCGAAGCGCCAACCGCAGGTTCAGTTGTGTTAGCAGCCATCATGCTTAAAATGGGAACGTATGGTTTATTGCGAGTTTGTCTTCCAATATTCCCGAATGCTACCTATGAATTTGCTCCCTATTTCGGTGTTTTAGCGGTTATCGGAATTATCTATGGTGCCTTGGTTGCGATGGTACAGAAAGATGTTAAGAAGTTAGTTGCCTATTCATCGGTTTCTCACTTAGGATTTGTAGTACTTGGTATCTTCGCATTGAATACGGTTGCCGTTCAAGGTGCTATTTTGCAAATGGTTAATCACGGATTATCCACAGGTGCACTCTTCTTGATTGTTGGTATGATTTATGACCGTCGTCATACTCGCATGATTGCTGATTTTGGTGGAATATCTTCTGTAATGCCAATTTTTGCTGTAATGTTCATGCTTTCAACCATGGCATCAATCGGTTTGCCGGGATTAAACGGATTCGTAGGTGAGTTTTTGATTTTAAACGGTAGTTTTCAATCCGAAGCCTTGAATAGTGTTTGGTTTTCAGTGATATCAACAACAGGTGTGATTTTAGCAGCGGTTTACATGTTGTGGATGTTCCGTCGAGTTATGTTCGGTCCTGTTGTTCATGATGCCAATAAATCACTACTTGACTTGAATGCTCGTGAAACAGGTTTATTGATACCGTTAATGATTGCCATGTTTTGGATTGGATTTTATCCATCTGCCTTCACGAAATACTCAGAAAAGCAAGTGAATGTATTGTTGGAAGAAAGTATCCAAAAAAAAGAAAGAACCTTGCAAGTATATTCACTCAATGCTTCTGATTGGGTGAAAAGTATGTATCAGATTTCTGAAACTATTAGCGAGGTAAACTAAGTATGGATATTCCGAACAGCCAATTTGAACTAACTCAACTTACAGCTTGGCAATCGGACAATCAGGCACTTATTCGCACTTTCGTATTTGATACATTTAGTGATGCTTTAGGTTTTATCGTTCGAGTTGGTTTACTAGCTGAACGCCTGAATCATCACCCTGAACTTTATAATGTGTATAACAAAGTTACTATCAGACTTTCAACACACGACGCCGGTAACACGGTAACACAAAAAGACATTGAATTAGCAAAGCAGATTGACACTTTAGTTTAATACGTATGGATTTGTTAAACGACCTTCAAGCATTTATCCCTGCAACAATAGTTGGCTTAGCCGGCCTATCAATATTAATGACCGAAGTTTGGGCGAAGAATTCAACAGTTTCTTACTGGATTTCTGTTTCGGCAGTTTTTGCAGCATTAATAAAAGTGATGTTTGAACTGAGTGAACCCGCAACCCTTGTTTTTAACGGAATGTTTTACGCAGGTGGTGCAGCCGCATTTGGTGCTATGATAGTTTTAATTGGAACGCTGTTCTCCTTATTGTTATCCAAGGATTTCCTTGCAGCAATCGGGTACGACAAAGGCGAAGTGTATGCGTTGATATTATTTGCGACTTTGGGAATGCTCACAATGGTTGGCGCTAATGATATGATTACCGTATTTATTGGACTAGAAACCATGTCGATTTGTATGTATGTATTGGCTGGTCTAATCAGAGAAAGCAAACAAAGCAATGAAGCCGCTTTAAAGTATTTCTTGTTAGGTGCGTTTTCAACCGGATTTCTTTTGTATGGAATTGCCTTGATTTACGGTGCAACCGGTTCCACAAATTTTGATGTAATTGGCTCCTCAACCAAAGAAGGATTTGTGTTTTGGGGTGGGGTTTCCTTGTTAATGGTTGGATTTTTCTTCAAAATTTCTGCGGTTCCTTTCCATATGTGGACTCCCGATGTGTATCAAGGTGCACCAACCACTATTACCGCATATATGGCAACGGCATCTAAATCTGCAACATTTGTAGCACTTATCTTTGTTTTAGCCAATGCATTACAAATCGAAATGACTCAAATTAAAGATGCGATATTCTGGATTGCCGTATTAACTATGGTTTTTGGAAATATTATTGCGATTGTTCAGGATAATGTGAAGCGTATGTTAGCCTATTCCTCAATCGCTCACGCAGGTTACGCCCTTGTTGGAATTATTTCAGGAACAGCCGAAGGTTATAATGCTGTTTTATTTTATTTGTTTGCATACACCCTGATGAATGTGGGTGCTTTCGGAGTTATTGCATTTTATGAAAAGCATAAGGAAAAAGATTTTACCAATATAGAAAGCCTAGCCGGATTAGGATATACACAACCTGTAATGGCTGTTTTACTCTCTATCTACTTGTTCTCAATGGCTGCAATTCCCCCGGTTGTTGGTTTTATTGGAAAATACAAAGTATTTGCCGCGGCTATTAATCAAGGCGAAATTACCTTAGCTATTATTGGTGTGTTAGCTTCAGCGGCTAGTGCCTATTATTATCTGCGTGTGATGGTTTACATGTACTTCAAACAGGCAAAAGAAGTAGCTGTGTTAACCAACCCATCCTTCGTATATCAATTTGCTCTCATTTTATTACTATTGTTCACCGTTTACTTTGGTGTTATGCCAACAGAATTATCTAAAATTTTAGATAGCTTTAACTGGTCCAATGTATTATCGATGAACTAATTCCAATTGCTTGGAATTGCAAGGATAAGCCCGTATCTTTGCGCCCCTGTTGTTAGATACACTAACGACTGTTTTATTCTCATAAAACATCCGAAGGATACCATGAAAAAAAACTACTACGAGGTTACGTATATCGTTAACCCGGTGCTTGAAGTAGCACAAATCAAAGAAGAGGTTGCCAAGTACAGCAACTTCGTGACCGATAACGGTGGTGTTTTCGATGAAGTTAACGAGTGGGGAATCCGCCGTTTAACTTATGAAATCGATGGCAAAGGCAGCGGTTATTTCGTAAATATGTATTTTACCGCACCTAGCGACCTGATTGCTAAATTAGAGCGCGCTATGCAAATCAGCGATAATGTAATTCGTTACATGACCTTGAAATACGACAACAAAATGTTGCGTCATCGCGAGTTGCAGAAAAAAGGCGAAGTGCCGAATATCTTCAAAGTTGAAGAAACTGAAACAGAAGCGTAATCAGGAGAAAGAATATGTTAAAAAATCCACAACACCCCAAAAAAGGTCAATTACGCGATAAAGAGTGTCTGTTTACAAAAGCCGGTGTAGAATATATCGACTACAAAGACACTGAAACACTCCGTCGTTTTATCAACGATCAAGGTAAAATTTTACCACGTCGTGTAACCGGTACAAGTTCAAAATTTCAACGTCAGTTAGCTAAAGCCGTTAAGCGTGCTCGTCACCTTGGCTTGCTTTCATTTGTTGCTGATAACGTACGTTAATACTAAAGGAATCAGGATATGAAAATTGTATTAAAACAAGATGTTGAAAAAGTAGGTAAGCGCGGCGAAGTTGTAACCGTGAAAGACGGTTTTGGTCGTAATTATCTCATCCCTGCAGGTTTGGCAGCAGTTGCAACCGAAGGTGCAGTTAAAGATGCAAAAGAAAGAAAACGTCTCATTGCATTAAAACAAGAATTAACGGAAGTTGCCGCTACTGAATTGGCTGCAAAAATTGAAGCAACTACCTTAACCATTCCTGTAAAAACCGGTGATGAAGGTAAATTGCACGGAACAGTTACTACTCAACAAATTACAGCTGCTTTAGCTGAAAAAGACATCATTGTTGACCGTAAAGTGGTTAGCCTAAGTGCAGATATCAATGCATTGGGTGAATACACTGCAACTGTCGCCTTGTCGTCAAAAGTAAAAGCTAAATTAAAAATTTGGGTAGTAAAAGCGTAAATTAGACCACGCTTAACAACCAAATTACTTAGCAATGCTTAAGAAACTCATTTGGGGGATAAGTCTTTTGATTTTATCCCCTTTTTATTTTACCTCTGCACAAATTCCTTCCCCCGCCACATTCAGCATCAAGAAGGCACCCCAATCGGTTCAGGTTAATGAACCATTTCAAGTTGATATTACCGTAGCTATTGAGGGCGATTGGCATTTATATGGACTTGAAATTCCTAAAGGTGGCCCAGTTGCTACAAGCTTTAAGTCAAAGTCTAATCTTGTAAAGCTTGCCGGTACTCCAACAGAGTCAGAACCGGATATCGTAAATGACCCCAACTTTAAAATGATGGTAAGTTGGCATAAATCTGGAGCTGTTTTTACGGTACCTCTTGTTTATGAAGGTGAAGAAACCTCGAGTTTTATTGTTGAATTAGAGGTGCAGTACATGCTGTGTAATGATGCTATGTGTTTACCGCCAACCCGAAGAACGGTATCGTTTCCAATTTCAGTAAAAGGTATGGTTGACCCATCAGCAGTAAGTGTTGTTGAATCAAGCAATCAAAATGAAAATGAAAATGTGGAAAAAGAATCGACTATTGAGGAAGATGATTATGAAGGTTTAGTTGATTCAGGTATTGGAAGTTTTATTTGGATTGCATTAACAGCCGGATTAGCAGCATTGTTAACACCATGCGTTTTTCCAATGATTCCTTTAACTGTTTCCTTTTTCTCTAAACAAGCTCATGGTAATACTAAAAAAGCTGTAGGTGGTGCACTCTTTTTTGGAGCTTCTATCATTGGAATGTTTACGGTTTTAGGGGCGATACTATCCTTAGCTCTTGGTGCATCCGGAGCTAGTCAATTTGCTGCAAATCCTTGGGTGAACCTATTTATTGGAGTAATCTTTCTGGTATTT
>CAZIQX010000139.1:0-483 GCA_964541325.1 uncultured Chitinophagales bacterium
TCTTTCAGCCTTCAGCTTTTGTCTTTTGGCCTTTAACTCTAAATCATAGATCAACAATCAAAAATACCCTAACCCCTTACTACTGAATACTGAATACTGAATACTGAATACTGACTACTCTAAACCTTTACTACGATAAACCTTTATACCTTTTCAAATAACGCCTCACTTTGTGATTTTTCTGTTCAGCCAAACTAATCCAAGCATTAACAGACCCCATTGAACTAAACAACTTGCAACCGAATACGGATCAAATGGATTATACCATGTGTCAGGTGAAAATTCTACTGCACTTCTATACATCCACCATCCCAATAAAATGATGGCTTCAACGGGAATGATAAATTGAATTAACCAATCCCACCACTTACCAAGTTTATCACTGGTATGCTCGGAGTGAATTTTTTCAGTTCTAATACTCAATACATCGTGCTTAATCACCACAAAAGCGATAAACGCACCGGAAATCATCAACCCTAAACC
>CAZIQX010000139.1:493-2682 GCA_964541325.1 uncultured Chitinophagales bacterium
AGCGAACTAAATGCGGCAAAACTCAATCCCAAAAAGAACAAAATGGCAAATAAATTGCCTCCTGGCATTTTTGAAAATAACTGAGGCATCCACATAAACGTTAAACCCGTTGAAGCCGGACCAGAATCTTTCATGATTGAAAGCACTTCCGTTTGTGAATATTGTGTTCCCAAAATGGCAAAAACCGTAGAAAAAATGATAATTGCAGCTATCATAGATACCAAATTATTGCCTACTCCGGTTTGAAACGCCGAACTTGTTATGGTATCCGTTTTTTGCATGTAAATCGCATATGTCAAGATAAGCCCCCAACCTGCTCCGGTATCCCAAGCATTTTGTGTGAGCGCCTCTAGCCAAATCGTTGGATTCTGCAATGTTTGCCAATCAGGTGTAAACAAATAACGAACTCCATATAAGGCATCGGGTAAGGTTAATGCCCGAATCAAACTTATCACCAGAATGAGCACCAAAATTGGAATCAAAAATTTATTCACTTTTTCAATGGATTTGATTCCTCTCATTACGATTACTCCACAACCTGCAATGGCTATAAAGTGAAAAACGACCGGCCAATTTGAGCCTTGAAAACTATTCCAAACCGATTTTGCTTGCGTAATATCAGCTGGGAGCGGTAAAAACAAAGATTGACCCAGATAATACAAACACCAGCCTGTTACAACACTATAATAAAACATGATGGCAATTGCCACAAATCCAACAAAAGAACCCATCCAATTAAATTTTGTCCCGATTTGTACGCCAAATGCAGAAACCAGACTTCGTCTACTACTTTTTCCGATAGCATATTCAGCAATAATGAGCGGGATTGACCACATAAATAAGAATATCAACCAGGCAACTAAAAAAGCTCCTGCGCCATCAGCGCCAGCATTTTGTGCAGCAATTCGTGGGAAACGCCAGATATTACCTGTCCCAATGGCAATTCCCAATACACTTAAAATGAGTCCCCAACGACTCGAAAATTGTTCTTTCATCAACTGACCTACTTCGTTAGACGCGTTGAAGGTAGTTTATTTTTCGTTTTTTTTCGGGATGATTTTTTCCGAATTACAGCTTTTAGGGTTCGTTCAAGCAGCCTGTGGTTATCCTCATCAACCCATTTTGCTGGTAAACTCCAGTTTTTCGGGTTCAAGAATTTCTATTCCCTTTTCTTGGAGAGCAATCCATCCATCTTTTTCAAAGGTTTTAAGAAGTTTAACCGTACTTTCCGTTGAAATTCCTGCAAATTCGGCAATGTCTTTCCGACTAAGCCACTCAAAAATTGGTTTATGTTGATAGTTGATTTCTCTGAGATATAACAAGGTTTCAGCCAGGCGTCCGGGCATTTGTTTTTTTAAAACGGTTTGCAAGGTTTCAAATAAGCCCGATTGTTGTTCACATTGTTTTTGGAAAAGTCGGAGTCCAAACGCTCCATTTTGTTTTATAAGATTACTTAGAGCTGATTTTTCGATAAGAAAAGCCTTACAGTCCGTTACAGCAACCGTAGAAAATGCAAACTGTGTTTTGCTAAAAATTGCTGATAAGCCCACAAAATCACCCGGTTGAACCAGTTTAAGATTGTAATTTTTCGACGTATCGAGTTCGATATGTTGTTTAGCAATGCCATCAATTAAAAAAAGTACATACGAAGCAAAAGCACCTTGTTTGGTTAAGTTTTCGCCTTTCCGAAAAATGAGCTGTGTTTTTCCAGATTGAACCAAATCAATTTCTTCAGTTGTTAACTGCTGAAAACATGGCAATTCTAATTCGCAGGAATAATCCGCATCTGATTCTATAATCGTTTTCATACCAAAATATAAGAGATTTCAACAGGTGGAATTTCAGCTCTCTTTTGTGATTCTCAATCTGCTATCTAAGCACTTCATTACGCTCGGATCTTGCTTTCTTTCAACCAATTTAAAATCAACTTATGTTTTAGTTTTCTCCATGTACTTCCGTTGTTTTTCAAGTAGGTGACATCTACTTCGTTTTGATGCCCCCAAGATTCAAATCATCACCTTCTACCCCCTTTTGTTTGAATTCAGCCCAATTGCCGGTGTTCATCCATTTCCCTTAGACACGAAAAAAATACATTCAGAGACATTTTTTAGCGTGTTTTTTCATTTAATGATCTACATCAATAAAAAACTTGAGCTATCTCAATTTGAGATTGGTATTAATCGGATTAA
>CAZIQX010000139.1:2692-9416 GCA_964541325.1 uncultured Chitinophagales bacterium
TACACCAATTTAAAACACATTGAATCAGCTGCACAACACGCCAAAATTTTAGAAGAGAATGAAAATGTAATGGTAATCTGCGGAAGAATGGGTCCTATGTGTATCCCTGTTTATGGTATTGCTGAAGAATTAGAAGAAGAATATGAACACGTTAAGTTTTTTGATATGGAATTTGATATTCCGGATGCACACGTAATTCGAAATTTACCCGAAGTTCGAGGTTTTATGGGTATTCCTTTCACCATTTACTATAAAAATGGAAAAGTTGTTAAAGCTACCTCAAGCATTCAATCTATGAATCAGGTTCGTAGCATTTTAGATGAATTTTTTGGCGCACCTGTAGTTGCATAAGTATGAATACGAATCATTTTGAAGCCATTGTTTTGGGTGGTGGTCCTGCGGGTTTAACCGCAGGCATCTACCTTTCACGTGCGCGAGTAAAAACCCTCATTTTAAATGAAGGAACCGTTGGCGGACAAATGGTTCTCACGCACGAAATCGCTAATTATCCCGGTGTTGAACATATCAGTGGATATCAACTCGGAAATATCATGCGTAACCAAGCCAAAGAGTTTGGATGCACAATAAAAGCGAATCTGGAAATTGAAACTCTAGAACTCGATCAAGATGTGAAAACAGTTCGCTTGAAAGATGGACGTATTTACACCTCCGACACGATTATTTTGGCTCCTGGTGGTCGCTCTCGTACACTAGGCGTTGCCGGTGAAGCAGAACTGAAAGGTAAAGGGATTTCTTACTGCGCAACGTGTGATGGTGATTTCTTTACTGACAAGGAAATTATTGTTGTAGGTGGTGGAAATTCAGCCTTAGAAGAAGCCGTTTCACTTACCAAATATGCAAATAAAGTAACGATAGTTCATCAATTTGATCATTTTCAAGCTTTTGAACACGCTGTTGAAGAAGCAAAACATCATCCCAAAATTGATTTCATCATGGAATCAACGATTACTCAATTTTATGGGGATGAAAAACTGCAAGCTGTTGATATTACTCATATACCAAGCGGTTCTGTTGAACGACGACTTATCGACGGTGTTTTCATTTTTATTGGTTATCTGCCCAATACTGAAAAATTTGAAGGGCTTATAAACATGAATCAATGGGGCGAGATCGTAGTTGATTCAGACCTGAAAACATCTATTGACGGCGTTTATGCGGCCGGCGACAGTATTGCTAAGCGGTATCGACAAGTTACAACATCCGTAGCTGACGGAACAATTGCTGCCTTGGCGGCGTCTCATTATTTAAATGAACTTAAAAAGAAACGACAATCCAAATTGTTCGTTGTGTGATGGTTACGAAAAGGGTGTTCAGCGACGTGAGCACCCTTTTTTTTGAACTACTAGGCTTCCGGAATCGGTCCCCGAAAGTTCATGGGAAACTCAGGACGATCTTTGGCATTAATCGCACCAAATTGATCTTCATATTTCCGCACATTATCCTGTAAGGCATTCATCAAACGTTTAGCATGGTCGGGCGTTAAAATGAGACGTTTAACCACACGCGCTTTGGGAACTCCCGGCATAACGGCAATAAAATCAAGTACAAACTCTGATGGAGAATGGGTAATCATAGCTAAGTTAGCATACGTACCATTGGCTTCTTGGTCTGTTAATTCAATTTCTAGTTGTTTTTGATTTGGATCTTGTTTCATGTTTGGGTCTCTTTCTTAATTATCAGTTGCCGAAATGGCATTAATTAAATCGCTTTTGGTTAGAATTTGATAGTTTCCTGTATTGAGTTTTACCAAAACAGCTTGAGTGTGTTTATTCAACATTTTGGAGATTTGATCGAGCCTAACCTCGCTAGTAACTTCCGGAAAGGGCTCGCTCATTATAGAAGAAACAGGTTTATTTTTTGCAGCAGGATCACTCATTAATTGAGCTAACACCAATCCCTCGTTGATGCTGCCTACTTGTTTATCACCTTCAAAAACGGGTAGCTGAGAAATATCAGCCTCATTCATTTTTTGAATAGCATCTTGAAGGGTTTCAGTAGGTTGTAAGGTTGTCAGATCACCTGTTTTACCTCGTAAATCTAAGATTTCATTGGCCATAAGTGAGGTGGCATCATCCATATAGCCATTTTGTCTCATCCATTCATCATTATAGATTTTGGAAACATAACGAGTTCCGCTGTCAGGTAAAATTATAACCATCACATCATTTTCAGTAAGATGATTTTGTTTAGCCCACTCTAAACCACCCCAAACCGCTGCACCACAAGAACCACCAACAAATAGACCTTCTTTTCGGGCTAGAGCGCGGGTTGTAACAAAACACTCTTTATCAGGGGCTTGAATCACATCATCAAGTATATCAAAATCCATGTTTTGAGGTAAAATATCCTCACCGATACCTTCAACTACATAGGGAGCAATCTGTGATTTATCAAATTTTCGAGTGTGAAAGTAGGATTTATAAACGGATCCAACCGAATCAACTCCAATCACTTTTATGGATGGATTTTTTGATTTTAAATAACGCGCCGTGCCAGAAATTGTGCCACCTGTCCCCATTCCTGCAACAAAATGAGTGATTTTGCCCTCCGTTTGCTCCCAAATTTCCGGACCTGTTGTAAGCTCATGTGCTTTAGCATTACTTGGATGATCGTATTGATTGGGATAGTAGGAATTAGGTATTTCCTTAGCTAAACGCTTTGCTACTGAATAATAAGAACGTGGGTCATCGGGTTCCACATTGGTTGGACAGATACGAACTTCTGCACCTAAAGCACGCAGTAAATTTACTTTTTCCATGCTTTGTTTGTCGGTAGTTGTGAAAATACATTTGTATCCTTTTACCACGGCTGCTAAAGCTAAGCCCATTCCGGTATTCCCTGATGTACCTTCAATGATTGTTCCACCGGGTTTAATGAGCCCTTGTTTTTCGGCATCTTCAATCATTTGAATTGCGATGCGATCTTTCACGCTACCACCCGGATTAAAATACTCTACTTTAACAAGAACTGTTGCTTTTATGTCTTTAGCAAGGTGATTTAGTTTAATCATGGGAGTATTTCCCACTGTCTCCAATATTGAATTTTTCCACATATAGCTTTTATTTATTGATTTTTCCCGCTCGAATATACACAATGTCCCTTTCCAATTTTGGAAAGTTCACTACTTTTCGTCCGTGAAACGACTTCCTTTCTTAATTTTATGGTTACTCTTTTCAGTACCTCTGCTCGCACAACGTGTTCAGCTTGAGCGTATGGAACAGGTTCGTGTTTGGTTATTCAGTGATATTGATGTTGCTGAAATTCGTCTTTCACCAAAAAATTCTAGCTTTTTTTTAACCATTGATTCACAAAAAGCAATTGAAATTGACACCACCGATTGGATTCGTGTTTCAAAAAAAGGTTCACAATTTTGGGTAGTTCATCAAAAAAAAGCGACTCCCGCACGATCCATTTTAATTGAAAGTGATGGAGTAGGACTAATAAACGTTGTAAGTGAACAATCGGGCTATCGGTATTACAGAGGTCGATTAGAAATGAATGCTAAAACAGGTATCCGCCCACTGAATACAATTTCATTGGAAGATTATGTTGCAAGTGTGGTTGGTAGCGAAATGAATTTTACTCATCCTGAAGCACTAAAAGTACAAGCGGTTATTTCGCGAACCTACGCCTTATGGACGCTTGGTACAACCGGAAAAAACGACTGGTATGACCTCACCGATCATACTATGAATCAAGTTTATAATGGGGAACTCATTGAAAAACCCTGGTATCGTGATGCCGCTTTAGCGACTTCAGGTGAAATAGCAACATTTAACGATAAAGTTATTTTAGCTGTTTTTTCGAGTACCTGTGGAGGGCATACTTCCGACAATGAAACTACTTGGAAAGGCAAACCTCTTCCCTATTTGCGAGGCATTTCTGATCATGATGCGTGTAAACGTTCACCTCATTTTAACTGGCGTTTTGCCTTACCTCAACAACAATGGGATGTATGGTTTCAAAGAACGTATCCTTCTTTTGAAGGTATGTTACGAATTAAAGATAAAACAAGCGATGGACGCGTTGCTAAAATCGGAACTTCATCATCTTCTAAATCCATTAAAGCCAATGATTTTCGCCTAAAAGTTATTCGTGAATTCGGCACACGTTCCTTAAAGAGCACTTTTTTTGAAATAGATTCACGAAATGACAGCTTGATTTTTATCGGTCGAGGAATGGGGCACGGTATCGGTGTTTGTCAATGGGGGGCTCTTGGCTTAGCTGAATCGGGTTGGAAGTACAAAGATATCCTCCGATTTTATTATGGAGGCATCGAGATAAAAGATGTATATTTCGCAGCAAATCAAAACTTTTTGGAATTAGCCAACTGATATGTTTTTACCACGAAAAGCACCACGCGATTACGAATGCGGTTACAATATTGAATTAATGATTGAGGCGTTACCTCAAATTCGTGATCCCTACGAACGTATTCAATACGCCAATCGCATCGTGGGTTTAATAAAACAAAGCCATATCAATTGGGTGGATGATTACGGAAATAGCCCCGAAGCTTGGGATCATTTTTTCCATTTGGCAAGTTACGACCCCCGCAAATATGGTGTTGACCACCCCTATGAGGTTGGCGCTCCCGACGAAGCCCGATAACTCATTTTTAAAGCGCAAGTTCCCGACTTGCGCTTTTTTTATTCTACTTTAATAACGTTATTGGAATAGACTTTAAACGTTCACCTGCTTGTATTTGAATCCAATATACTCCTGATGGGAAATCGGTAAGATCCAATTGTGTTTGATGAATCCCTGTACTCAATACACCCAATTGCTGATTTTGAATGATTTGTCCTAATGAATTAATCACTGTTACATGCACCGTTGAGGCTAACCCTAATTCAAACTTAATTTGAGTGGTGGGATTGAATGGATTCGGATAGGCTGTTAGTATTCGAAAATCTGTTGCAAGATGCTTTTCTTCATCCTCAATAGATGTGTTTATGGGCACAAATGAAATCGTTTTATACAACAATCCCTCTGAATCAGAAACTAATTTTAGTACATGGTCACCTGCAGGCATTAAAAAAGTTCCTTTCTGGAATACACGAAAGGTATCAGTAACTCCAATTCGCGAAAATAGAGTGAGATACGTATCGTCGAGAAAAAGACGAAATCGTGAGTTGGCCTGTGTCGCTTTTGCTTCAACTTCAATAAAAACTTCTACTTCCTCTTCCAAAGAAAAGGAATATTCCATCCAAGATTCGGCTTTAAAAGGTCCTAAAATCCACTCATCCTGTTGATTTTGAATAGGGAATGGAACACTTTTTCGAATGGTGTTATCAAAAAAAGTAAAGGGATGATTAGCCCAAAAAGAAACACCATATCCTCCATCATCAAAAAAAGCGAAAGGAAATCGGTCGAAAAGACTCGATTTTTCGGTTAAGTAAGTCGATTGTGCTTGTATCCCACCATCAGAAATGAGAGTTATATCCATCCAATCACTCCACGCTCTATTATTATCAATGAAACGAATGGAGGCCTCAAATTCACCTTGTGGCAAAAATGGGACAGGAAGCGAATCAGTGTATGGGAATTGTGATTCATAAAAGATATCCGGAATACGCAAAATCATGGAATCAACACTACCATCCGAATCAACCGCAGGTGCATAAATTTTATCTGAATTGGTACCTTTAATTTCGAACACGCGCTGAGAAGTTGCCATTTCGGGTACTTGGTTTGCATCCTGATACACCCGAACCCAATCAACTTGTAAAGACATAGGAAAAACGGTGTTTTGATCGGGATTTTCGAGGAAGTGCCCTCCAACCGCTAAATTCAATATTATATAGAATTCTTCATCAAAGGGATAATTATCGGCAGGAATTTGGCTTCGAAGTAAGGTGTAATGAGGAACACCATCAAGAAAAAAAGTAAAGCCTTGGTTCGTCCATTCCACTGAATAAATGTGAAAATCGGCAGTTAAGTCGATGTCATAAACGGTTGTTCTTCCAATATGTTGATGCCCACCTCCTCGAGAAAAGTGAACGGTACTTAACAATTCATTCACTCGGTTTCCTCGGAATTCCATGATATCTATCTCACCACTATGTGGCCAACCACCATAAATTGAAAATTGCGGCATTAGCCAAAAAGCAGGCCAAAAGCCTTTTCCATAAGGTTGCTTAATGCGAGCTTCAATTTTTCCATATTTCCAGTAGTGAGCATCTTCGGTAAAGATTCGTGCTGAAGTATAATTACGCCCACCGTAATTTTCACGATGAGCCTCTAAAATGAGGATTCCATCTTCAATTCGTACATTTTTTGTTCTGTTGGTATAATATTGAAGCTCATTATTGAAGGATGTTCCCGACCAAAACTTCCATGAGTTTACATCAGGATAGGTACCGTTAAATTCATCCGACCAAACCAATTCATAACGCTGAGCATGAGAAATTGACGACAAACCAAGCGCAAAAACAAAAATTAACATAGGTTGCAAAAGTTTCATGTAAACCACGTCCAAAGATAAAGATTACTACGAGTTAGGCTTTTGCAGATGTGTGTTGTTTGGAATATAAATTCTTTATTGATAAAAAGAGATTTTTGCCATGTAAAAGCTTTTTAATTGCCTAACAGACTGAGTTACGTTCTATTTTCACATTAATTTGATGAATTCTATGTTTCATGTTATTTTTTGTGGCTAAAGAAATTCCATAACCTAGTTTTTATACATACATGGCAGATA
>CAZIQX010000140.1:0-9392 GCA_964541325.1 uncultured Chitinophagales bacterium
TTTCAACATTCTTTCAGCCTTCAGCTTTTGTCTTTCGGCCTTTAACTCTAAATCAACCATCAAAAATCCCTGAATTCTTTCTACTTATACCGAAGATACCGCGCAGCGCTTACTGATACCTCTACACCTCTACACCTTTAAACCTTTTTAGAAATACACCTCTACACCTTTATAACTTTTCAAATAGCCATGCAAACCAAACAAACTTTAATCAAACTTATTGAAAGCATCAAAGACGAGAACGTAATCAACGATATTTTCGATTATGCCATGATGCTCACCCAAATTGATGAAAACGCAGAAGTGGATAATGCCACTGATTTTCTGGACGAGGATGATGAGCATTTTGATGAAAACACTTCCTACTCAATTGAAAAATTAACAAGCATGCTTCACAAAAAAAGCGGTAAGTAATTCCATCTTCAATTGATTCTCGTTCAATTTTCCATGGACGGTTACACTAAACCTTTCCATGGAAAGAACATACCTATTCATCAATCCAAAACAGTTAGGTTATTTCTTTTTGATAAAGGTCTTAATCCCACAGTTCAGCACGAATTAAACTGAGTGAATATTCTGAAATTGTGTATTGTAAAGGCAAGCGCTTTTTTTCAGGCATCTGGCGCTCAACAAGTTGCGCTGTAAAGGGAGGATACAGTACAAAATCAACATCACGTACAAACAATGGTAAAGATTTACCATAGATTGAACCGGCAACAATACTCGATTGCAGTTTAAGTGCCGACTTCAATTCATCCAACAGTAATGGTATGGTTTCTTCTTTTTCTGTTACCAATCCCGCAGATGCAAAACCATATTTTGTACTTAAATCGACCAATAGTTGCGCATCGAATTGATATACAATTGGAATAATATGAATGTCCTCTACATCTGTTTGAAATTGTTTTAAGTAGGCAATTGGAACAAATAAAGCGTCATAATTCACCAAGGCATCAGGATTATTCCAAGCTATTGCATCACTCTTTACCCCAATTGCTTTTTGAATTGCGCCTGAAATCATACGTGCATGTTCTTCCGTTGCCCCAACTGTGGCACTACTTTCAAATCGGTCAGGCCATTCCATATACGTGAGTTGCTCCTCAAACACGGTTTCAATTTCTTCTTCGCTCAACCCAAACCCTACCAATTCTTCAAGCAGTGTTTTCATGCGTTCTGCTCCCTTTTCGATACGCTCTTCTTTATTGAGTGAACTTGCTTGCTTGATTACCACATAACCGCGTCCGGCCTCTCCCTTAATCAAACCTTCTTGCTCCAACATAAGATAGGCTTTTCGAACCGTGTGGAAACTCACCTCCAATTGACGCCCCAATTCTCGTGTTGATGGAAGGATTTCTTCCACTTGAAACTGTTTGGTAGCTATAAGTAAGCGAATGCGGTCGGCAATGTGTTTGGCAGATTTCATAGGGGTAAGTTAGGGAGAAAATTCAGAAAGGTTTAATGGGCAAAGGTGTAATGGTTTAAATCAGTTTTGCCATGATATTGGAGATTGCAAAAGGGTCTTTGGGGTTTATCATAATCGCTCATCCCATCATTTCATAAAGGTTTTTAATGATAATACTTCTATTTGATTATTCAAGTGCATCAATTTGTATTTTTAGACATGATGAAAATAACCTTATGCATCGGAATTGTTTACGATAGATTAGAAGAATACGCTGGTTTTACAAAGTTGAGTTCGGATCAATTTGATGAATTCGAACCTGAAAGTACAATTTTAGCAATGGAATCCGCTATTTCTCACTTAGGCTATGATGCGGTGAGAATTGGAGGACCTTTTCAATTACTCAAAGAAAAACCTCCCGTTGATGTAATTTGGAATATCGGTGAGGGTTTTGGAACGCGAAATCGTGAAGCATGGGCACCGGTGATTGCAGAAATGTATGGAATTCCACTATTGGGAAGCGATGCTTTAACCTTAAGTATTTCATTAGATAAATCGCGAACAAAGCAGTTGGCTCGAATGATTGGCATTCCAACTTCTAATTGGGATATAGCCACGTTTTCATCAAAAAAAATGCCGAATTGGACGGATTTTCCGGCTTTTGTCAAACCCCGATATGAAGGCACTGCAAAAGGTATTCAAGCATCATCAGTCGTTAAAGATGTAAACGATTTGCGAAGCGAAGTGGAACGACAATGGACCTTGTATCAACAAGATATCATCATTGAAAAATGGCTTTCCGGCGCAGAATACACCTGTGCAGTTAGTGGAACCCCTTTGAAATCGCATACCGTTTTAGAACGTGGCATCGATCGTGACACCAAAATTGGCATTCATGCTCTCGAATCAAAAGGTATTATCGTTGATGATTACGAACTTACGCATCAAGTAAATCCTGATCTCGAAAAACAGATTCAAGTTTGGAGTGAACAGCTTTGTCAGGAACTGGAAGTGAACGATTTTGCCAGACTGGATTTTAAATGTGATGAAAATGGTCATCCTTTTTTTCTTGAAATCAATACCCTACCCACATTTGCGATTGATAACACCTTTGCCATTCTAGCAGAATTAGACCATAAACCCTACACCGAATTCTTAGCAGAAATTCTTCAACATGGCTTAAAACGATTGGGATTGGTTTAAATGAATTCTGAATTGAGTAATGTTACATTTTACTTGATTTGGATGTAAAAGAATTTCATCATTGAGCTGCTACTTATCACTCTTTCGTTTTTCTTTCTGGGTGAATTGGTTATACTCTCTCGCACACTAAAAATCATTGACTTATGAAAAATATATTCGACTTTGCAATAGTTAAGGAACTTGAACAAAGAATTTCTAACCTTGCGCCTTCAACGCCTCCACTTTGGGGTAAAATGAACGCATCACAAATGCTTGCACATGTTAATGTGGCGTACGAAATGACTTATGAATCAATTCATCCTCGCCCTAATGCCCTCATGCGATTTGTCCTAAAAACTTTCTTGAAAAAAAGTGTAGTTGGTCCTAAACCTATTCCAAAAAACTCCCCTACTGCACCTCAATTTATCATTAAAGATGAAAAGAATTTTGAAGTCGAAAAAAAACGACTGCTCGAATACTTAAACCGAACTGCTGAATTAGGCGAATCTCACTTTGAAGGCAAAGAAAATCTATCGTTTGGAAAGATGTCAGCGGCTGAGTGGAACGGATTGTTTTACAAACACTTAGACCACCACCTTACTCAGTTCGGCGTTTGAGAATGAATGGGAATTGATTATTTTTAAAAACATTAGATTAAAGAAATATGAATACAAGAAAACAGGCTCTACACGAACTAATTGATGCTCTACCTGAAGATGTTTCAGCTGATGTATTAGAGCAAGTTCGCTTAATTCTTGAGGCTCAAAGCATTAAAGACCGTAATTTGTCATCACTATTGACCAAAATATTTGAAGAAGACAAAGAACTACTTACTAAACTTGCGCAATGATTTCATTAAACGCTGCGTTGCATATTCATGATGAATCCATTAAATCATTTGGTGGATCTCATGGTGTTCGTGATTTAGGAGCGTTAGAATCAGCTTTAAAAAGACCATTTCAAACATTTGGTGGTGAAGAACTCTATCCTTCACCACTAGAAAAAGCAAGTGCGCTATTAGAAAGTGTTTTAAAAAACCATCCCTTTATTGATGGTAACAAAAGAACGGGTTATGTACTTATGCGTGTTTTTTTATTACAACATAACATCGATATCAGTGCATCTCAGGAAGAGAAATACAAATTTGTTATTCAAGTTGCTTCTAGTGAATACAATTTTGAAGAAATTTTAGATTGGTTGCACCGAAATACATCAACCCCTTAAAAAAAGCCACTTCGTTCATCACAAAGTGGCTTTCATCATAGATAACATCATCTTAACCGTTGCCTAGCGGCGTAAACGACTGAATCCCGGTAACTTCACGACCTAAAATCAAGCCGTGAATATCATAGGTTCCTTCATACGTATTAACCGATTCCAAATTCACCATATGGTGAATTACACGAAACTCACCGGTAATTCCATTTCCACCGTGCATATCACGAGCAACTCGGGCAATATCCAACGCCTTACCACAGTTGTTTCTTTTTGCTAAAGAAACCATGCTTGGATTTAATTTACCTGAATCTTTTAGATTCCCTAATCGCCAAGCTAATAGTTGCATGGCGGTAATATCAGTAAGCATGTTCGCTAGTTTGGTTTGAATCAACTGATTGGCTGCCAAAGGTTGACCAAATTGTTTGCGATCTAACACGTACTGCCTTGCACGTTGATAACAAAATTCAGCCGCACCAATAACACCGAATGCAATTCCAAATCGGGCGCTATTCAAACACATAAAAGGCCCTTTTAAACCGCGAATATCAGGAAAAACGTTTGCATCAGGCACAAATACATCTTCAAAAACCAATTCCCCGGTCGCTGAAGCACGCAAACTCATTTTATTGTGTGTTTTGGGAGCTGAAAAACCTTTCATTCCCTTTTCAACTAGAAAGCCGCGAATAACGCCTTCTTCATGTTTATTTTCTTTAGCCTTAGCCCAAACCACGGCAACATCTGCGATTGGAGAGTTGGTTATCCACATTTTAGCGCCATTTAAAATCCATCCACCGTTAGTTCTTAGCGCTGTTGTAACCATCGAACCAGGGTCAGAACCGTGGTCAGGTTCAGTTAAACCAAAACAGCCAATCATTTCACCACGAGCTAAAGCTGGTAAAAAACGTTGCTTTTGTTCTTCAGTTCCAAACTCAGAAATAGGATACATTACCAAAGACGACTGCACGGATGCAAACGAGCGATAGCCGGAATCAACACGTTCAATTTCGCGAGCTATAAGACCATATGCCGTATGCGAAACTCCTGCTCCACCGTATTTGGGATCAATAGTGGAGCCCAATAGACCCAACTCGCCCATTTCTTTTGCGATATTAATATCAAAAATTTCTTCCTGATTCCCCTTTAAGGCACGTGGCTCCAAATTCGCTTGTGCATATTCCCGAGCCGATTCCATAACCATGCGTTCATCTTCAGTGAGTAAAGCCTCAAACTGAAACGCATCATCAATATTAAAATTTGCTTTTGACATACTTCATTTTTTTCAAGTGTGATGCGCCAAAAATACAGGATTTCAGGCTGCTTTCATCTTAAAACCACTCAAAAAATCGCTTTTCTAATCACTCAGAGCTCAAATTGAGGTTTAGTGCATTTAAAACCACTTTTTACTTTTATCTCCCAAATAATCGTGAAGTGTTGGTTGAACATCATAAAACAAACTCGCAAGTATATCGCAGAATTTTAAAAAAGTTGACTTGGGCAAATCCCCGAATCACGCTGTTCATCGGGGTCGGGCTATTCGTTTTTACCGAAAGCGTTCGGTATCACTGCTATCCCTTTTGCGCTTCAGCACTTCGTCCATCTTTTAAATAGCATTCTTATCGTCACAACATGTTCAGCTAGTCTTCTTTGATAACCTAGGAAACTATGAAGTCCAATCTCTGTTAGCGATTTCAGCTTTCTGAGACAACATGATTGGATAGTTTGGTTATTATGCGACTATTCTGCGAACTTACTCACCTATCTAAACGATTTAACGACACATTCACGATTCACCGTTTTGAAGCAAAGTAAAACACTGTTTTTTTACTTAAAACTCAACCTATCAAACAACCCTTACAGTAACTTGTTAATCGTAGAAACCACATCTTGAACAAAGGCTTCAGGATACCATACCGATGTTTCTTGAGTAGTAAAAAATGGATTCATCAACGTTAAACGAATTAAAACAAGACCATCGGTGTCAATTTGAGCATTCCATTCTTGTACAAACGGTTCTATATAGGATTTGTAAGAACTCAACTCCAATTGAGTTTTAGATACAAAAAAGGAACGGTCTGTTTTACTTGAATAGTGCTCATACAATTTAAGGGTTCGCCTATTTGTAAGTGAGAGCGGCTCATATGGTTTTGCTACTGTAAATAAACAGATATTTGTTTCACTATATGGTGCTACATAAATAAGTTCGTTAGCTTCTTTGAGCAATTTTTCTAACAGAACACGTGCTTTAATGGTTCTTCCAAAAATTTTACCATAACCATCAGGGTGTAAACCTATGATTTTTGACGTTAACCAGGTGGAAACTGCACCTGCAGCGGAACGTGAACCTTCTATTGTTTGTGGTCCTTTATCCTGTTCAGGCTTAAAATCAATATAAGGGGCATGAATCGTATTCAGATAATATTCATTTTTTTGCCGTGCAATAAAAGCTCCACTTGCATAAGGAACATAACCTAACTTATGTGGGTCTATCGTTATGGAATTTGCCATGCCAATTGCTTTGATTGCCTTTCGCATAGCATCCGAAACGTAAGGATTCGATTCCACATCAAGCGCACTAAAAAAACCTCCGTAAGCGGCATCCACATGATGCCAAATATGAAGCCCGTCTTGTTCCTTCAGGAAATTCAAATAGTCTGCAACTTCATCAATAGGGTCAAAGTCACCCATTTCAGTGGTTCCCGCTACAGATACAACCATCAAAACGGGACGATTTTGCATACGTGCAGTTTGAATTTGTTTTTTTAAATCATGGATATCAAGCTTTCCACGGTAGTCAAGTTTAACCGGCCAAAATGCATCATCACCCAAGCCAATTAATCGAACAGCTTTTTCCCAAGAGTAATGCTTGTTCTGAGGCACCAAAATCACGGGTCCACGATACGAAACTCCAAAAATTCCTCTTAATTTTTCTGCAATTTCATATGGATTATTCTTTAAGATGTGATAGGGATGCAGTGATGTGGAACTCGCACCTAATTGCTCAAATAATTCATTATATCGATGCCAACCCATATGAGCGGCTTGAAATAGCGAACAGGACTGACCCTGAGTTTTTGCTAATGCCCCTAAGGTTAACCACATAGAAAATCTCATCCTTGCTCTAAGCAATCCTTCGAAGTTTGCAACTGTGCCACCTGATGTAAAATGACCAACTGCTTGATTTGGATCAAAACCAAGCATACTCGCTAAATCAGCTATAGCCTCGTCTTCAATTTTTATACCTACTCGAGAAGCTTCACCGGTAATATTATTGGGATTATGAAGTAAGGTGATGATGTGACCCATAAGCGCCGGAAGTGAAATATCAGCCACCATATGACCAATATAACGTGGACTAAAATTGGGGATTTCTCTATTAAAGCGAGTGATTATATCCGATAAATGAGCTTTAAACGATTCGATTTGTGCATGATATTCAGGGAGGTTTTTGTCAGCATCGGTAATGGCATTTCCATCTTCGGGGTGAAAGGCTTTTCTCCACGCGTACCAATCCCCAAAAATTTTTTGAATTAATTCATTAACTAATCCTTCATTTTCGGATTTTGGGCCTAAAAAGAACGTTTTTAATGAGGTTTCGATGGGGTCGAATACTTGTAAATCCTGCGAAACTTCGGGCTGCATCATATCTTCACCATTTTTTTTGTGGGCAAAGATACTGAATAAAAAAGGACAATTTTGTCGGAATAAATCGAAGCTTAATTACTGATGGCTGATGACCTCACAAATTCGAATAGCACTGCGTGATACCTTAGCTACTCTTAGTATCGAATTGTGTAGCGCTTCACTTCTCTTCGTGGTGCCTTCGGTGTCGAAATTATAGTCCATACTCCTACTCTAAATGGTGGACATCTACACCTATACAACTTTTGCTAATACCTAACACCTTACGACTTAAACCTTTTTGTATTACTGCTTACTTCTAGTTTATGCCTTTAAAAATAAATTCGTATATTTAATTCAATGTTAAACTATTTGATATAAAATTATGATCGAATTTGGCCTTTATACCTTCGCCGATGTTAACCCAAATCCCGAATTAGGGAAAGCGCAAAATACGCATCAGCGGTTTAACGATTTATTGGAAGAGATTAAACTTGCCGATGAAGTGGGTCTCGATATTTTTGCCATTGGTGAACATCACCGAGCTGATTATGCGGTTTCGGCGCCGGCAGTGGCTTTGGGTGCAGCGGCTGCGATCACAAAAAATATTCGATTGTCGAGTTCAGTTACGGTTTTGAGTAGCGAAGATCCCGTTCGTGTGTTTCAACAGTATGCTACCGTGGATCAGATTTCCGGTGGACGCGCAGAAATCATGGTGGGACGCGGTTCTTTCATCGAATCCTACCCACTTTTTGGTTTTGAGCATAACGATTATGATGCATTGTTTGCCGAAAAACTTGAACTTTTGATGAAAATCAATGAAAATGAACGATTGAGTTGGCGTGGGAAACATCGAGCTTCGTTTCCTGAAATGGGCATTTACCCTCGTCCTTTGCAGTCCAAACTTCCGATATGGTTAGCGGTAGGTGGAACTCCGGAGTCAGCGGTGCGAGCAGCAAATCTTGGTTTACCGATGGCCTTAGCGATAATTGGAGGAATGCCGGAGCGATTTGTTCCCTTTGTGAACTATTACAAAGAACATGTTCGAGCCGCCGGACACTTTACCGATACCATTCCATTGGGAATCAACTCTCATGTGTATGTAGCTGAAACCTCGCAACAAGCCGGCGATGAGATGTATCCACATTATTCAGTGATGATGAATCGAATTGGTCGCGAACGAGGTTGGCCACCGATGAGTCGTGCTTCATTTGATGCAAGCCGCGATTCACGAGGTGCTTTGTTGATGGGAAGTCCGCAACAAGTAATCGACAAATTGCTTTTTGAATACGAAATTTTTGGTTATACCCGCTTTTTAGCCCAAATGAGCATGGGTACATTACCTCACGCTAAGGCGATGAAATCCATCGAATTATTTGGCACAAAGGTTGTTCCCGAAGTAAAAAAAGCGATTGGGGTTACCATTTAAGCACTTTACCAATCAACACAAAAAAAGCCTTCACTCAGCAATGAATGAAGGCTTTTTAATTTGTTTTGGAATGTGAATTAACTCAAATCTTTAGCTAATAACTTTCCAATTACTAATCGTTGAACTTCGCTTGTGCCTTCGCCAATTTCGAGGAGTTTGGCATCACGTAAAAAGCGCTCCACATGATACTCTTTGGTGTAGCCGTAACCACCATGAATTTGTATCGCATCCAACGCTGCCTGTGTTGCCAATTCCGAAGCAAACAACTTAGCCATAGATGCTTCTTTTGTATAAGGACGACCCTGATCTTTGAGCCAAGCGGCACGTAGCACCATAAGTCTGGCGGCATCTGTTTGGGTAGCCATATTCACTACTTTCCATTTGATAGCCTGATTTTCATAAATCGGTGTGCCAAATTGTACTCGTTCATGGGCGTATTTAATGGATTCTTCCATCGAACCTCTTGCTATACCAACGGCTAAAGCTGCAATTCCAATTCTGCCTGAGTCAAGCACTTTCATCGTATCAATAAACCCATGCCCT
>CAZIQX010000141.1:0-3259 GCA_964541325.1 uncultured Chitinophagales bacterium
GAAAGACAAAAGCTGAAGGCTGAAAGAATCTTGAATTTAATACCATCTTACTTTCGATTTGATAGAGCTAATGAGTGAACTTTCTTCAATCTTCAATCTTCAATCTTCAATCTTCAATCTTCAATCTTCAATCTTCTATCTTCAATCAGCCATCATAGTGCTTTCGCAACGGCATCCAAATACGCTTTTGCGGTCGCAAAAATCACATCTTTATCTGCACCAAAACCATAATGAATTACTCCATTTTTGGATACTTGGATATGCACTTTACCAACATCATCAGTACCTCCATGAACGGATTGCACCAGGTATTCTTCCAATCGAATTCCACGTTTCATAATACTATCTATTGCTTTAAAGGTGGCATCAACCGGTCCGACTCCTGTTTCCTTTGCTCTGTGCGAAACTCCATCAATTGAAACAACAACTTCGGCATCGGCACCTGAACTTCCACAGCAGACCTTTAGCGATTCTACATGGGTTGGCCGGCGTTCAACTTGTTGGCCGGCAAGGGCTAATAAATCATATTCATCCAGATCTTTTTTAGAGTCCGCTAAAGTGAGAAACCGTTCATACACCTCGTCGATTTCTTCTTTGCTAAACTGAATTCCTAATTTTTCCAGATTAAATTTTAACGCTGCACGACCAGAACGAGCGGTTAAAACAATACTCGATTCTTTGATGCCAACATCTTGTGGGTCAATAATTTCATAATTTTCACGTTGTTTTATCACCCCAGCCTGATGAATACCGGAAGATTGTGCAAATGCATTGCGCCCGATTATGGCCTTATTGGGTTGAACAGGCATACGCATCAATCGAGAGATTAATCGGGATACAGGGTAAATCTTCTTGGTATTGATTTTATTTTGCAGCTTAAATTCGGATTGCCGGCTTTTAAGTGCCATTACAACTTCTTCTAGTGAAGTATTTCCAGCACGTTCGCCAATTCCATTAATGGTAACCTCAACCTGTCGTGCGCCATGTTTAACACCGGCTAAGGTATTGGCTGTAGCCATTCCTAAATCGTTATGGCAATGCACTGAAATAATGGCTTTATCAATATTAGAAACGTGTTCAAATAAATACTTGATTTTTGCTCCAAATTCATCGGGTAAGCAATACCCTGTTGTATCCGGGATATTTATCGTAGTTGCCCCATTAGCAATAGTTGTTTCTACAAGCCGAGCAAGAAAAGCATTATCTGCGCGTCCGGCGTCTTCGCAATAAAACTCAACGTCATCTACCAGATTGCGGGCGAATTTTGTTGCATGAGCCGCTTTTGAGAGTATCTCTTCGCGGGTAGAGTTGAATTTGTGTAAAATATGCTGGTCTGAAGCGCCAATTCCTGTATGAATGCGTTTCAATCGAGCATATTTCAGCGATTCCGCTGCAACTTCGATGTCTTTTTCCACAGCACGTGTTAAGGCACAAATCACAGGTTCGCGAACTGCTTTTGAAATTTCAACCACGGATTGAAAATCTCCGGGTGATGAAATCGGAAAACCGGCTTCCAGTATATCCACGCCCAAATCCTGTAAAGCCTCAGCGACTTCAATTTTTTCGACTGTATTTAACTGGCACCCAGGAACTTGTTCGCCATCACGAAGGGTGGTATCAAAAATGTAAATTCGATTCATAGTTGATGTTGTTTAAAGTGCCGGAGAGATAATGCATCTCTCCGGTTTAGAACCATCCACTGACAAAAGCCTGATTTTTTTAACGATGGGATGGAGTTGAATGATTAAAGAACAAACAGAATGGTTGATGAAGGTTCTTTCTGATTTCCGGCTCAAAACTCATTTCTACTTACATTCGCCTTTTCAATATAAAAGACTAACATCTTGTTTAAAGCACTGAAATCAGAAAATAATGGTTAACCACGCTCAGGTCGAAGTGAGCGAACAGCTGCACCGGCTTGCCACATTTCTGAATTACGAATTTCAGCAAGTTCAGCTTCTAATTTTACGCGGTAATCGGGCTTGCGATTAGCTTCGATAGTAATCCTAGCCTCATTTCCGGTTTCTACCGATTCATATAAATCAGCAAAAACAGGTGCAACGGCATCACGGAATTTATTCTTCCAATCTAAAGCGCCTCGTTGTGCCGTGGTAGAACAGTTGGCATACATCCAGTCCATGCCTTTTTCACCAATCAAAACAATGAGCGATTGCGTGAGCTCCTCAACGGTTTCATTAAAGGCTTCAGATGGGCTGTGGCCTTTGGAACGCAATAAGTTATACTGAGCTTCCATCATGCCGGCAATGCCACCCATGAGCACGCCCCGTTCACCGGTTAAATCACTAAAAACTTCTTTTTGAAACGTAGTTTCAAATAAATACCCTGAACCTACACCGATTCCAAGTGCAATAGCTTTTTCGCGCGCTTTTCCCGTTGCATCTTGAAAAATGGCAAAACTTGAATTTAAGCCTTTACCTTCCACAAACAGGCGGCGAAGTGATGTTCCGGAACCCTTAGGAGCAACCAAAAAAACGTCCACATCTGAGGGCGGGATAATTCCGGTTTGGTCTTTGTAAGTGATTCCAAAACCGTGTGAGAAATACAGAGATTTCCCGGCAGTAAGATGTTTCTTAACTGTTGGCCACAACGCAATCTGACCTGCATCAGAAAGTAAAAACATGATTAATGTGCCTTTTTCACAAGCTTCTTCTAATTCGAACAGGGTTTGGCCGGGTACAAATCCATCAGCAACAGCTTTATCCCACGAAGCCGAAGGTTTGCGTTGCCCCACGATAACGTTAAAGCCATTATCGCGCAAGTTTAGGGCTTGTCCGGGCCCTTGAACACCATAACCGATTACAGCTATAGTTTCATTTGCAAGCGTAGATTTCGCTTTTTCAAGTGGGAATTCTGTTCGTGTTACGACGTCTTCCTCAACGCCGCCAAAGTTCATTTTTGCCATGATGTTATGTGTCTTAATCGATAGGTTGATGTTGTAGTAAAGGGGATTCCACGCGGGAAAGAAAACTGATTAAATTCTCGGTGGATTTGCTCACGAAAATTCTTCCGGAGCGCACAAATTCAAGAATTCCAAAGGGTTCTAAATCTGTGAATAATTGTTGAGTTTCTTCTTTATGACCGGTTTTTTCAATCACTAAAAATTCAGGTCCAACGTAAAGTATTCGAGCTGAGTGTTGACGAACCAAACGTTCAATATGGTCGCTTTTTATCAACTCGGAGGTAGGAACTTTGTACAAAGCTATTTCTTGATAGATAGTTTCGTCTTCTTCAAAAACCT
>CAZIQX010000141.1:3269-4377 GCA_964541325.1 uncultured Chitinophagales bacterium
TAAGTTTTTCAAGTTGACCCGCAACTTTTTGAATCTGTTCGTGTGTTGTTTTTACTTTAATATTGAATCGATAAATGCCTGTAAGTTCTGTTTCAGAAACAGTTAGACTTTCAATACTGATATTTCGGCGGGTGAAAATACCCGTTGTGCGGTTCAATAAACCGATTTTATCTTCTGTAAATATGCCAAGGGTGAATAAATGTATCATAATAAAAAATAATGGGTTAAATACATGGTTGATGAAACGATATGTTCATTTATTCAAGTCGGATTTCAGAAACAGATGCACCTGTAGGTACCATTGGAAACACATTTTCTTCTTGTTCAACCACCACTTCCAAAAAGCTTGGTCCGTTATGATTGAACCAATTTTCAAGGGATGATGTTAATTCTTCGCGTTTTTCAACTCGATTGGCGTGCAGAAAATATCCTTTGGCAATCGTCACGAAATCAGGATTGGTCATTTCCGTGGCTGAATAGCGTTTTTCAAAAAAGAGTTGTTGCCACTGACGCACCATTCCCAAAAATTCATTATTCAAGACCAGAATTTTTACCGGAATTTGAAACTGGAAAATCGTCCCCAATTCTTGAATGGTCATTTGAAAACCACCATCACCAATAACGGCTATCACAGGACGATGAGGTGCCCCCAACGCTGCACCCATACCAGCCGGAAGGGCAAATCCCATGGTACCTAGTCCACCAGATGTGATATTACTAAACGGTTGCTTAAACCCGTAATAGCGAGAGGTTACCATCTGATGTTGACCCACATCCGTAACCACAACAGCATTTCCTTGTGTAAGTTCAGAAACGTGATGAATAACTTCTGCCATAGTAATTTTCCCTGTTTCAGGAAACATTTCTTTGGCGATTACTTTGTCGAACTCAATTTGGTCGCAGGCTTTAAACTCGTTTATCCACTCAGGATAAGATTTGGCCTCACATTTTTCAGTTAAAGCAGTAAGTGCTTGTTTAGCATCAGCTAATATGGGAGCATGAGCGAAAATAATTTTATTGATTTCAGCCTTGTCGATTTCAATATGTACAACTTTGGCTTGCTTCGCATAACGTTTTACATCACCGGTAACACGGTCGTCGAAACGCA
>CAZIQX010000141.1:4387-9323 GCA_964541325.1 uncultured Chitinophagales bacterium
GTAAAAAGGTATCCAACTCCTGTTGAGCTCCTGAAAGTAGCACGCCTTGCCCCACAAGAACGAGTGGTTTTTGGGCTGCATTAATTAATGCAGCTGCGGTATCTATTTGATGCTTATCGAGTTCCGGTACTGGTTTATAACTTCTTAACGAAATACATTTTCGGTATGCAAATGTTAATTCACCGAATTGAGCATCTTTGGTGATATCAATCAAAACAGGGCCGGGACGTCCGGAACGAGCAATGTACAATGCTTTTGCAAATACTTCAGGAATTTCACTTGCTTTGGTAATTTGATAATTCCATTTGGTAACCGGAGCGGATATTCCAACCACATCAGTTTCCTGAAAGGCATCAGTTCCTAACAAGTGCGAACCCACCTGACCGGTAATACATACCAAAGGTGTTGAATCAATCATGGCATCAGCGATACCGGTTATTAAATTTGTTGCACCCGGCCCGGAAGTGGCAACACATACACCAACTTTACGTGCCGCCCGAGCATAACCTTGTGCAGCATGAACAGCACCTTGCTCATGTCGCGTAAGAATGTGGCGTAACTTATCTTGAAACAAATACAATTTGTCGTAAAAGGGCATAATTGCCCCACCCGGATATCCAAAAATCGTATCAATGTTTTCTTCCAATAAACAATGTATGATGGCTTCTGAACCGGTAATGGTTTCTCTGTATTTTCGCTCCGCTACTTCAGGAGCAAAGGCGATTTTATGGCTTGTCATAGTTGATCAGTTATGCATCCTTGTGATGCGGTTGCTACTGTTTTTGCGAATTTGTACAAATACCCGCTTTTTACTTTTAAGGCAGGTTCCTGCCACGTAGCTTTCCGACGCTGTAATTCCTCATCGGAGACATGAATACGTAAGCTGTTATGAATGGCATCAATTTCAATGATATCGCCATTCTGAACGAGTGCAATTGGTCCACCAACTTGAGCTTCCGGAGTGATGTGCCCTACCACAAAACCGTGTGTACCTCCGGAAAATCGTCCGTCGGTAATTAGAGCAACACGTTTACCAAGACCAGCACCCATAATCGCTGAAGTTGGTTTAAGCATTTCAGGCATTCCGGGACCACCTTTTGGGCCTTCATATCGAATAACCACAACATCACCAACCTTAACTTCACCACGCATGATGCCGTCATTAGCTTGATATTCGCCCTCATACACACGGGCAGGACCTTTGAAAATCTCACCCTCTTTTCCCGTTATTTTTGCAACAGCACCATCAGGAGCTAAATTTCCATATAGAATTTGAATATGACCAGAGGATTTGAGGGGATTCTCAACTGAAACAATCACATCTTGCTCTTGAATTAAACTGGGAACTTCATTCAAGTTTTCAGCGACAGTTTTTCCTGTACAGGTTATACAATCACCATGAATAAATCCTTTTTGAAACAGGTACTTCAAAACAGCAGGAACGCCACCAATGCGATAAATATCTTCCATGTAATACGCACCACTTGGTTTTAAATCGGCAATTAATGGGGTGCGGTCACTAATCGCTTGGATATCATCTAAAGTGAGCGGGATTCCGGCCGTTTTTGCTATTGCCATATAATGCAAAACAGCATTTGTTGAGCCTCCCAAAGCCATAACAACGGTTAGAGCGTTTTCAATAGATTTACGGGTGATGATATCCAGTGGTTTAATGTCGTTTTCGAGCAAAAGTGAAATGGCTTTACCGGCAAAATGAGCTTCATCTTGTTTTTCTGAACTTCTTGCAGGGTTGGATGAGGAATAGGGTAACGACATGCCCATCGCTTCGATGGAAGAGGCCATCGTATTCGCTGTGTACATTCCACCACAGGCGCCCGCATCAGGACAAGCATTCTCAATAATACCTTGAAAGTCTTCCTCACTTAATTTTCCTGCAGTACGTTCTCCTAATGCTTCAAAGGCAGAAACGATATCAAGTTTTCTGCCTTTGAATGAGCCCGAAGCGATAGTTCCACCGTACATCATAAATGCCGGACGGTTTAAACGGCACATGGCCATAATCGAACCCGGCATATTTTTATCACAACCTACAATGGCAATCATAGCATCGTAAGCTTGTGCCTGCATCACCGTTTCCATTGAGTCAGCAATAATTTCGCGCGATGGTAAAGAGAACCTCATGCCAGGTGTTCCCATCGAAATACCATCACTTACACCAATGGTGTTAAAAACCAAACCCACTAACTGTTGCTGATTAACGGATTGTTTAATCATTCCGGCTAATCCATTTAAGTGCATATTACATGGATTGCCATCATAGCCTGTACTTGCAATACCAACCTGTGGTTTTTTGAGGTCATCGCGCGTTAAGCCGATAGCGTGCAGCATGGCTTGTGCTGCCGGTTGAGTGGGGTCTTGAGTTACTTGTTTACTGTATTTATTGAGTTCCATGGTCGCTTTTTTGTAAAAAAAAAGCCTTTCCCACTTAGTGAGAAAGGCTCGATGTTAAAAATCTACTTATACCTTCCTCACCTCGATTTGCCAATAAGCACGAGAATAATAATAATGTTGAGAAGAAGGACTGAATTGAGCATCGTTGTTAAGCCAATACGTGTTTGTTCTGATTTGTAATGTAATTGAAAAATTTTGAAAAGCAATAAAAAAAATCATTTTTTTGAGAAATAAAGAACATGCAATCTTTGTTTTTTGTGAAAATTCGACATTTTTACACGTTTTCGAATTAGAAAAGCGCTTACAATTTGAGAATTGCGGTTCATTATTTTTTAGCATGATTCGATAATTTTTTGAAGGAACGAATTCAAAACAACTTACCTTTTCCGAACAAATGATAATCACTTACTTTTTTATTGAATTCTTATGACGCAACAGTGGGATACTATTGTAGTTGGTTCGGGGCATAACGGACTCGTTACAGCTTGCTTTTTAGCAAAATATGGACAGAAAGTTTTAGTACTAGAGAGGCGTGATACGATTGGCGGGGCAGTGTGTACTGAAACCATGTTTCAATCGGAAAAATACCCCGAAGGATTTCGAATGGATGTGGGCTCCTCCGCGCATATTATGATTCATCAAACCGGAATAATCGAAGCCCTTGAACTCACTAAATATGGATTGGAATACATCGACTTAGATCCGTTTATGTCGTATCCGGTGCCCAATGGAAAAGGGGTGATTCATTTCTGGAAAGACCTTCAAAAAACGCTGGATTCTATCGCTACTGTTGCACCTGAAGACGTGGAAAATTATAAAACGTTTATTGAATTTTGGGAACGAATAAATAAAGGCGTACTAAAAACCTTTATGGTTCCTCCATCCGGTAAGAACATTTTTATGGAGATGGCAAAGGGACAAATGCGTGATGGCTCGATGTTCAAAAAAGGGGAACAATTGGACGGACTCACCAAGATTTTAGGAAGTTATGGGGAGGTTGTTGAGCGTCAGTTTAAAAATCCACATCTAAAAACTGCTTTATTGTGGATGGCCGCACAATCCGGCCCCACACCCGACCAGGCAGCAACAGGGGATTTTGTAGGTTGGCAAGCCATGCTGCATCAAAGTGGGGCTAAACATCCGCGAGGAGGAAGTGGGATGCTTACGCAAGCCATGAAAAACTACCTCGAAGCACATGGCGGAAAAGTAATCGCTGATTCTCCTATCGAAAAGATTCTGATTGAAAACGGAGAAGCTAAAGGTGTACGAACCGTTCACGGTGATGAATACTTCGCAAAAACGGTGGTTTCGAATGCACACGTTCAAACTACGATGCTTAAACTGGTCGGGAAAGAACATTTAACACCGGAAACCGTGCATCAAGTGGAAGGCATCACGGTAGGAAACGGTTTTGGAATGGTGATTCGCTGCGCTGTAGAAGAGTTACCGGTATATTCGGCTTGTCCTGATGATCCTTACGTTACGAACGGTTTGCAGTTATTGTGTCCTTCCAAACAGTACATGGATAATGCGATTGCCGATTACTTACGCAAAGAGCCACCTCAAAAACCGGCTGTATTGGCGATGACATTCTCTAAAGTAGATGATGATGTGGCACAATCCGGTGGACATACCTTATTTGCATGGGCGCAATGGCATCCTTATGAATTAGGAAATGGTGAAAATTGGGATGAAATTCGCGAACGGGAAGCGCAAAAAATTTATGATGTGGTTTGTGAATACGCCCCAAATATGAAAGGTAAACTCATTGATTGGTATATTCAAACTCCGTTAGATATTGAACGCAAACATGGATTGTTACGTGGAAATGTAATGCACGTAGAAATGAATTTTAATCAGATGTTTATGTTTAGACCAACTCCTGAAATGGGACAATACCGAACTCCGATTAAAAATCTGTATTTAAGTAGTGCGTCGTGTCATCCGGGTGGGGGTGTGTTTGGTGCCGCCGGATGGAATGCGTTTCAAACGATCATGAAAGACCAAAAAAAGAAGTTTGAGAAATTAATGAAATGATTGGAGAAGGTGTAAGGTGTTAGGTGTTAGGAAAAAGTTTAAAGTTGTAGAGGTTTGCCACAGATAGCTGTAAGTACAGCAAATTTTCGTCATGTCTTCTTAATGGGATTCGGGACAGACATCCCGCTAGGACTCACAGCGCTTTGGGCTCTGTGAGTCCTGTATGTAAGCGCCAACCGAGCGAAGCGAAAAGCTGTCATGCCTGATCTGTTCAGGCATCTCGCCCAATTTAATAAGCCACCCGAGCGCAGCGAACCGCATCGTCATTCCGGTGCAGACCGGAATCTGAGCCACATTTACCAACGTATCCCGAGCGAAGCGAGGTTTCAAGCATGAGGGAGTGCAGCGGTAGCCCACAGAAAGCTTTTGGGATGGTTGAAGTTCCCACGGACGAGGACGTCCGCGGGATATTGTTTGGTACAGATTTGAACGCTATTCCTGCCACACACAAAAGCTTTCGAGGACTACAAGCGGAAAGCCCGACCCG
>CAZIQX010000142.1:0-2436 GCA_964541325.1 uncultured Chitinophagales bacterium
AACCCCAAGCGAGGAACCTTGCACATGCAATGCACAAATGTAGTTATTCCGATTGTGCTCGAGTAATTTATCCGAAAACGCTGTTCCGGGAGTAACTACTTCGGTAACCTCACGCTCAACCAATTTTTTTTGAGCTTTTGCTTCTTCAGGGTCTTGTGTTTGCTCACAAATAGCCACTTTATACCCACGACGTACTAATTTGGGTAAATAGGTGTCCAATGAATGAAAAGGAAATCCGGCTAAAGGGGTTTGATCACCGCCATTGTTGCGTTTGGTTAAGGTAATTCCCAACTCCTTTGAAACAAGAATCGCATCCTCATTGAAGGTTTCATAAAAATCACCAACACGAAAAAAGAGTACCGTTCCCGGGTACTTTTCTTTGGTTTCCACATATTGACGCATAAGAGGGGTCAACTTAGCCGTATTTGTTGCCATGTGTATTGGTATTTGCTTGTCAATCCATTAATTTTTCGAGTCGGGCTGATAAGCTAGTGCAGTTTTATCTTAGGTAGAAGTCGGATAATTTTAACTTTTTTGAGGCATCAACCCTAACCCATGAGTCGAGTTAAGTCTTTTTTTAAGACATTTTATCAAGTATTTGCTCAAAATGATGTGCTGTTTAACTCATCAGCGGTTACATTTAACTTAATTCTTTGCTCCATTCCATTCACTTTACTCATAACTTCCATTTTTGGATATGTTTTGCAAGATGATGAAGCTATAGCGCAACTAAGCCGTCTTATACATGATTTTTTACCGGCTTATTTTACTGCAGATGAAAACCCGGATGTGGATATCGAACAAACCATCATTGAATTGTTACGACCTTTGGTGGAACGGCGCGGAGTGTATGGAATTTTGGGTTTTTCGATTCTATCATTTACTTCATTAGGCTTATTTACAGCAGTAAAACATGTTCTTTTTGTCACGTTTGAAATTCGTCAGCAACAAGGCGCTATTTCAAAAATGGTGTATAACTTTTTTGCATTTGGTCTTGTAGGTGGAATATTTGTGTTCTTCACCTCTGTGATTTCATTAGCCTCTATTATCACTATAAAAACGATTCGCATTCCAGCCTTTGATGTAGTTCTTGATTTAGGAATTTTGTACGAGATTTTGGGGATTATTCTACCGATTGTTTTCAACCTGAGCTTGTTCTATGTGTTTTTTCGGTATGGGAGTGAACGTAAAATTGATCGTGGTTCCTGTTTATTTGGTGCCATTGTGTATGTGTTAACCTTTGAAATAGCCAAATATCTGTTTGGATTATACTTAAGCTACTTTTTCTTACGAGTTCAAAGTATTTATCAGGGATATTCCATTATTCTGATGCTGGGATTTTGGGCTTTTTATGGTGCTATTACCTTTATTGTGAGCGCTATTTCAGCTCGAGCCTTTCAGTTAACACAGCGCGAACATCAAGAACTGGAACATGTCGCCACTCCCTCTTGAGTTTTATCTTCGGGATGATGTCGTTCTTATTGCCCGTGAATTAATCGGTAAAGAAATTCGCGTTCAACAAGCAAACGGAGAAGTTTTAGGTGGAATCATCTGCGAAACTGAAGCCTATCGTGGCCCGGAAGACAAAGCTTCTCATGCTTTCGGATTGCGTAGAACCGCACGAACTGAAACTATGTTTTCTCAGGGTGGAACCGTTTATGTGTATCTATGCTATGGCATTCATGAACTGGTAAATGTGGTAACCAATGTGGAAGGAATTCCTCATGCTGTGTTAATTCGTGGTATTTTTCCATCACTTGGATTACAGACACAGCTGCAAAACAGAAAAGCAAAACAGTATAAAAGAGGTTTGATGTCTGGTCCCGGCAAAGTAACTCAAGCCTTGGGGATTACTCGAAAACATACAAATTGCACTTTCCTCTCGAATGAGATAAGCATTTACACTGGCATTTCAATTAATGAAGCTCAAATTCAAGGCGGCTCAAGAATAGGAATTGATTATGCTGAAGAGTGGAAGGATATACCTTGGCGATTTTGGATTGATGAATCGGAGTTGGAACGTTTATTCATCTGACTCGGGTTCTTATTGTCGTGATGGAGACAATACTTCAATACATATTAATTTAACATTGAAGTATTAGCATTTCCTTTGTATATTTCATCAACAACAAAAAATCAATCTAATTAATCTATGAAAACACGTTTTACAACTCTTCTCGTTTTAGCTTTGTTTGTAGCTCAGTCTGCATTCGCAAACGGAACTGATAAACAAGCTGCAAAAGCCCAAAAATGGGATTTCGATAAATCTCACTCAGCCGTAACATTCAGCATTCGTCACATTTTTACCCCTGTTGTTGGTCAGTTCAACGATTTCGGCGGTGATGTCTATTTCGATGCTAACAACTTGGCTGATAGTTCAATTGATGTAAGTATTGAAGTAAACCCAGAGAACCGCATGGATAGCACCGAGAAAGA
>CAZIQX010000142.1:2446-9264 GCA_964541325.1 uncultured Chitinophagales bacterium
AACCATCGAATTACCTTTCAAATTGTTAGGTACTATGGAACACCCTTTCAGAAAAGGCACTCAAGTGGCAGCTTTCGAAGCAAACTACCAATTAAATCGCAACGATTTCAAAGTTGGAACCGGTCAGTGGGTTGAAACGGCTGTTGTTGGCGACGAAGTAGATATCAAAATTACCCTTGAAATGATGTCAGCAAAATAATTTTAGATTTTTATCCTATAACTATTCCCCATTAGCAAAAAGGCTGTCCCGAAAGGCAGCCTTTTTTTGTATCAATGACATCCAACTTTCATTCAATTTTTGGTCTAACCGTAACTCAATCCATCAAAAAATAGCTTACTTTGGATTCAATGTGCTTAAACAGTACCAATTAGGTTATCATAATAACCGTAATTTTATACAAGTCTAATGAATCTGATGTTATGCAAAACCAACGAATTTTAGGATTTTCACTGCTTGTCTGTATAGGGGCTGTTATATGGCGCTTTCCAGCCTTTGATGAACAAACCGTGCAGCCCAAACAAGCCTGGCAAGTTCAAATAAAACAAGGAGAACGCGTTTCAATCCCTACCAATGAGCTTTCAACGCTTTCGCAGTCGGAGCTTATAAAAGAACACATTCGAAATGGCGCTGAATGGGTGAGAACAACCATAGATTTTAATGAAGATTCATTAC
Organism: uncultured Chitinophagales bacterium; assembly: GCA_964541325.1. GTDB lineage: Bacteria > Bacteroidota > Rhodothermia > Balneolales > M1805 > M1805. The sequence continues at coordinate 3,120 of CAZIQX010000142.1, forward strand.
ATGAAAGTTTGATATACAAGCCGATTTTAACACTTCAGGGTGAAACAAAGCCAAGTGCACAGGTTCTGCAGGTTCACCGTTTTATGGTTTTGAATCACGCGATTGATGGGAAAACTTCTGTGATTTTGGACCTACGAGCTGATGGTATTTTTGAAGGTGAACGGGAAATAATCCCGGTAAAAACACCGGTATTTGCATATCAGATAATTCAAGAAAGCATTCAAAAAGGACAGGAAATCAAACCCATAATAAAAGTTGAGTTGCTTAATTCTGCACGAGAAATCAGTAGTGACCAACTTGTTTTTTATTGGGATTCCCGTTTAAAGCGAATCGAAGCCACCAATGCATTTGACCCTGAAAAAGCTTTCAACTAAGCTGAATTTTTTAGTTCCGTTTTTTTATCTTTTCAACCGAGAAACAAACCACTAGATAGATATTTTCATGCAGCGATCTACACTTTTTTTTAGCACCGGACTGATATTATTGGCGATTGCCTCACGTTTTTTACCGCACCCACCTAATTTTGCACCTATTACCGCTGTTGCTCTTTTCGGCGGAGTTTATTTGCAGGATAAGCGTTTGGCCATGTTTATTCCTTTTGCCATCATGTTACTGAGTGATTTAGTATTGGGCTTTCACAATACCTTATTGTTTGTTTATGCAAGTTTTGCCTTGATGGTTGGTGCAGGATTTTGGCTCAAAAATCATTTTAGTGCAAAAAATGTGCTTTTCACTTCAATCGGTGGTTCTATACTATTTTTTGTGATTAGTAACTTCGGTGTTTGGCTTACATCGGGTGGTTTTTACCCAATGACTTTAACCGGATTAACCGAATGTTATATAGCTGCTATTCCATTTTTCCATAATACCCTGATGGGTGATTTGGTGTACACGACTGTGTTATTCGGTGGATTTGAGTATGCAAAAAAGCATCTGCCAAGTTTAGCGTAACTCTTCAGAACTCTTTTTTTGAGGCTGATTTTGAAAGAAATCAGCCTTTTTTATGCCTGATAGGATAATTTCCTTTGAATGATTGGAATATACAATTGGGCTTCTTCATATCCGGTTTGAATGAGTCGTGAGGCTTCATCGTAATCAAATAGTCCAACATCACTTACCGGTGGTCTCACCACTACATCCACCGCATATTGATTTAATTGATGTTCCGCCAACTGATGCATCATAATGTTAATACTGTTTGATATCACATCAAATAATCCGGGTTCCTCCTCTTTTTGTTTGGGCTTTATCTCGGAGAGCTGTGGAAATCGATCCTTAAATTGTTTTTGAAGTTTTTTGTAGTGCTCTTCCAATTGCGCAAAAGCCCAACTATCCGAATTCTTCTTCCGTAGTGTTGGTTTTCGCAAACTTTTAAGACGCTTTTTCCCACGATTCCTCACTTCTACATTAGAATTTAGATCAACAGCAACCAATACTTGAATGTGAGCATCTTGAAGCAAACGAACCGGTACCGGGTTGGTTAAGCCACCATCTACTAAGGTTCTGCCTTGCCATAAAACAGGTTCAAAAATGCCGGGCAAAGAAATGCTAGCTCGTACCGCTTCAACTAGATTACCATCTTCCAAAATAATCGGTTCACCGGTGTGCAAATCGGTTGTTGCCACTAAAAGCGGTTTCGACAAATCACTGAACGATTCCACGCCAATAAGCTCCGCAATTAAATCGCGCACTTTTTGTCCCTGCATGAGTCCTTTTTTAGGGAAAACAAAATCTCAATAACTTGCAATCAGCTTCCAATCAACCTGAAGCATAAATTGTTCAAATTCATTGAGTCTTCCGGCACAATAAGCCGCACCGATTAAGGCTCCAATACTTGTTCCTGAAACGATTTTCACAGGAATTTGAGCTTCATCAAACGCTTTTAAAACCCCTATATGTGCAATTCCACGTGCTGAACCGGAACCTAAAGCTAATCCTACAGCTGCTTCCACAACTCTTTTCCTTTCGAAGTTAGGTATGGATACAAGATTTCGAACAAGATTTTTGCATAAGTCCGAATCAGGGGCTCATCTACTTGTTTTTGTTCGATTAACTCTAAATCATTGATCCAATTATCTCCCATTAATTGCATACGTTTGTACACATGCTGATATTCTGCTTCAAACTCGGGTTCACGCAAAATCTCTTCTTTAATCATGAAACTAAAAATGGATGTAAACTCTTGGGTTCGCTTCTTTTGCAAATTCGAATAATGGGATCGAATGGTGGGAAACTGACGCATAATGGAATAGAAATCGCGCATAAAAAAACGATAGGCATATAACGTGAGCATCATTTGAACACTCGACTCATAAATCAATCCCAAATAACCGGCCTGAACGGCGACCAAGGAAATACGTTCATCCATTTTTGAGGCCAAATCCAGATACAACTTTTCAAGTAACTCTTCTTTGGTTTTGAAATGATAATTCAAATTTCCCTGACTAATTCCCATTTCCTGCGCAATTCCGCGTAGTGTTGTATTCGAATACCCGTCCCGATTGAACACCAATAAAGCCGTTTCTAAAATTTTTTCAGCAGTTTTCATTGTATTGAAACCCTAGTTCAATTTATTAGTATTATTGACCTAATTTTTAATTCCTATTTCCTAAATCATAATTTAATCAATTCCTTATGATACCACACATAGATTTCGCCATTATTGGAGGTGGGATAACCGGCCTAACTACCGCGCACGCTTTACTTAAACGAGGCTTTTCTGTTATCGTTTTTGAACGTTCACCCATCTTAAATGAAGTTGGAGCCGGAATCACCTTACAACCTAATGCGCTTTTTGTACTCGATGAATTAGGTTTGGGTGATGCGATTCGTGCAGAGGGACAGGTTGTGTACCATGCTATGATTACCAATCCACACTTACAACCGATTCGAAAAAAAGAGGTTACGATAACTGATGCATTCAGTGCAAAGGCCATGATTGGCATTCACCGGGCTCGCTTACAACACCTTTTAGCAAAATCTTTACCGGAAGGTATCTTACATCTTGGTGAACCTTATCTACATCATCATAGTGCAGGCAACGAAGTTGAAGTACAAACTGCCACAAAACAAATTCGCTGCTCCGTTTTAATTGGCGCAGATGGTATTCATTCAGCTCTTCGAAAAAATCTATTTCCTGAAAGTAACATTCGCTATTCAGGACACACCTGTTTGCGTGGAATAGCTGAATGTGCTTCACCTGTAACACCCGAACATCTCTCTATGGAAGCTTGGGGTAAACATAAACGATTTGGCATAGTACCTATTTCGCCAACCAAACGATATTGGTTTGCTGTACAAACCGCTCCGGCACACGGAAACGATCATCCTGAACGCATTCAAGAAGACCTCTTAAACCTATTTTCTGATTTTTCAGAAACGGTTCATACCTGCATCCGCCAAACTCCAACTCAATCCATCCTACGCAATGATATCATAGACTTAAAACCGTTAACAACGTGGCACAAAGGTCGTATTGGTTTACTTGGGGATGCCGCTCATGCAACCACACCTAATCTGGGACAAGGTGCGTGCCAAGGAATCGAAGACGCCTTTTACCTAAGCGAACTTGCGGCTCAAAAAGGCTTAGCTGATTTTGATTTTGCTTTTTTTGAATCAATTCGTCGCAAAAAAGTGGATTATGTAGTGAATACCTCGTGGAGAATGGGCAAGTGGAGTCATCATCCTTTGATGCAAAAAATGGTACTCTTTTTGCTTTCCAAAATGTCTGAAACTTCAATAAAAAATCAACTTAATTACCTGCATAGAGTTACTAAACCTGTTTATTAATGTAGCACTTCAGTATTTCGGAATGTATTTTCGGGCTTCTCCGTTTTGAAACTCGATTTAGCTCATCGTTTATGATTCAGCACAAACCCATTCCGATTTATAAAAATTTCGACAAAGAGTCCTTAGATCTACAGTACAATAACCGTGCTGCGGTCGGTGATTTCAAAGCCTATGTGGACCGTTGGACGAAAGAAAGTATCGATTTTACCCTAAATGCCCGTTGCCATTTAAATGTTCGTTATGGTGCTCATCCTCGCGAAGTGATGGATATCTATTTACCTGAAGAACACAGCGGATTAGCTCGGGTTATGATTTTTTATCACGGTGGCTATTGGCAAGGCATGAGTAAATCGGTGTTCAGTTTTATTGCCAAATCGTTTACAGAACAAGGTTTTGTGGCTGTTTTACCAAATTATCCACTTGCTCCGGAAGTGAGTATCATGCAAATTGTAAAATCGTGTCGAAAAGCTATCGCTTGGCTTTCATACAACGCCGACCGTTATGGTGGTAATCCGAGATTGTTACATTTAGCGGGTCATTCAGCCGGCGGACATTTAGTGGCGATGATGTTGGCAACCGAATGGAATGATTATGGCGCCGACGTGGAAAAAAACATCTATTCTGCTTGTAGTTTAAGTGGACTCTTTGAACTCGAGCCTATTCGCCTTACCTATCTCAACGAAAAATTGAAGATCAAAAAAGAAGAAGTACCGGGAATTAGTCCGCTTTACCTAAAACCAACAAGTCCCATCCCCTTTTTGGCAGCTGTTGGAGGTTTGGAATCGGTTGAATATCATGACCAAAGTAAAGAATTTGCTCAATCGTGGCGGGAACATGGAGCCAAAACCGAGGCGCTTATTGTACCCGAAGTGAATCACTTTTCCATTTTGGATGAATTTTGTGATCAGCAGTCTGTACTGCGAAAAACCCTGATTAAGATGGTGCAAGAGGCGTATTAAAGGGAGAAAGTTTGTAATCCAGCTGCGTATATAATTCATTTGTCGACTACATTCGACAATTTTTAAATTATATTGTCTTATATACTCGACATTTGTACAATATTTTTGTAGATTCGATTAGACAATAAGACATAAAATACCATGCAAGACCTCTGGGATTTTCATCATATCATCATAAATAATCAAAAAGAGACGCGAATACGAGCGGAATTTCCAAAGATAGATTGGACAAATCGAGGAATTGCCATAAAAGGGATTCGAGGTACAGGTAAAACCACACTAGCCCTTCAATACCTTAAAGAACAAATCGAACATAGAAATGCATTATACCTAAGTGCAGATCATCATTGGTTTTACTCTAATACACTTTTTGATGCAGCAAAGACTTTTTACACGTATGGTGGCAGACTACTTGTAATTGATGAAATCCATAAATATCCAAATTGGTCGAGAGAGCTAAAAAATATGTACGATGGCTTTCCTGATTTGCAGATTGTGGTAACGGCTTCGTCTGCATTGGATCTATATCGTGGCGAAGCTGATTTAAGTCGGCGATTTATTACCTATACCTTACCCGGATTGTCATTTCGGGAATTTCTATTTCTGAAATACAACACCGAGTTTCCCGCAATTACGTTAGATGAACTCACTAAAAATCACAGTCAACTTGCAGTCCGATTTCAAATTCCTAATCTATCTATACTCGCCCTGTTTGAGGAGTATTTAAAGTCAGGGTATTTGCCTATTCGATTTGAAGCCAATGAAGAAACTTATCATATAAAGCTTAATCAAATTATTAATACGACAATTGATACAGATTTAAGTTATTCGCATTCACTAACAGCAGGCAGCGCTTTTAAATTAAAACGACTGTTAGGTGTTTTAGCTGAGTCGGCTCCATTTAAACCTAATATTGCTTCGATTGCTCAAAAAGTTGACATCTCTCGCGATACCGTGTATTCCTATTTGTATTTACTTGAGCAAGCACGGCTATTAAATCATCTGCATCAAGATGGGAAAGGCATTAGCTTATTACAAAAACCGGACAAAATCTATTTGGAGAATACGAACTTTGCCCATGTTTTAAGCAAAAATGCCGATGTAGGTACGCGAAGAGAAACCTTTGTTTTAAATCAGCTAAAAAATGCAGCTTATGAAGTTTCTCTGCCAATAAAAGGGGATTTTCGAGTTGGTGATTTTATTTTTGAAGTAGGTGGAAAAGCTAAAACCATCAACCAAATTGCAGATTGGCCTCAAGCGTTTATTGTTAGCGACCAAATACTTACAGGTTACGCAAACAGAATTCCGATTTGGTTATTTGGCTTTTTATATTGAAATCGCATAAAAAATCATTCGTCTTTAACGGTTTAATAATCCTTGAATAAACTGCGAATTAC
>CAZIQX010000143.1:0-9014 GCA_964541325.1 uncultured Chitinophagales bacterium
CACTGTATGCCCCAATAAATGTTGTGGCATACGAAAGACGTACATCACCAACCGAATAAGATTCACTTTTAGTAAGGTGATTGCCAAGAACCAATCCAAGGCCTGCACCAACTAAACTTAATCCCGCTGATGCGCGTCCATCGTCTCCCGATAGAGCGTATGTTCCAAGGCCACCCCCTAAAAATGCTGCTGAACTATATAAACCAATCGCCGAAACACGACCTTCACTCATTTCATGATGTTTGGCATATTGATAAAAAGCATACATCTCACCGATTGAAACCAAAGCCGAAGTGGTAATCATCCCCTTTGAAAAACCCTGATCATTTGCTATTGCGTAATACCCTGCGGTGGTGTGAAAAAATGACGCGATTGCACCATAACGAGTAGCCTTCGCCATCGACATGGAAATCTCAGAATCTTTTGTTAACACAAAAGGCACAAAAAAACTTGTACCACCAATTAACATCCAAGAACCCACGGCCTGACGCGAACCAAGATTATAACTCGAAGGAACAGCCCAACCGTAAAACCCGGCTCCCCAACCTGTAGTCGTGGTTAGAAAGTGGCGTCTTCCATCTTGCTTAAGTTGACGCGTTTTCTCCTGAAACAATGCACTAGCAGCAAACTTTGCCCGTAACTCTTCAAACTCGGTCTGTGTTAGTGGTTTTCGGTCGCGATATAGTTTCCCATCTTTTACATAAGAAACCTCTAAAATGTAGGAGTTTGCATCAACTTGAAATAAGTTGGCTTCACGAAACCCATCATAACCAGAAAATAGCTTTACTTTACTTTCAATTTGTTGCGTTACGGTGAAGTATGTGCCGTTTGCATCAAACGAAACTTGTGCTTCTTGAGCCATTGCACTTTGCATGAAGCCACCAAATAACAGGTATCCAAATAAAACCCAGATTTTTTTCATTCTACAATCCAATTAATCCGATTAGTTAGGCAAAAAAGGTACAAAAATCAGTCGAATAAACAGCTTAAGACATTGGCGAGCTGATTTTCTGAAACTATCATATTTTGGTGTTCATCAACAATTTGCGCCTCAATATGAATGAGTTGAGATGAACCACAACTTAATGCAAGGTGGGAAAAACATTCATTAGCATACTTTTCAGGACGAATTTCGATGCACTGAGGTTTTTTCATCCACATAAGATTACTCAAACCGGCGCCATGCGGGCCCAGTATCCACTCGGCTTCACTAAATAGTTTTATTTGCTCTACAAGGGTAAGCTTTTGAGCTTCTACGCATTCGAAACCGTACCTCTTTAAAAGGGGCAGAAGTTCATCTTCATTAAAAATATGCCGCGTTTTTTCACTTTTTCGGCTGATGTAGATTCTTCGTTTAGGGACAGCATCTATACCTAATTCGTTTCGAACAAAATGGAATCGTTCCGGAATAAAATTGAGTCCCCATGGAATCATTAGCCACATATCGGCCGAATAGCGAATTTCAGGATTTAAAAGCACCAAGTCGCTTTCATGAAAGCCTAGTTGTTGAAGTGCATCCCAAACAAAATCAGGAGATGATTCTGCAACGGCAATTTTAAGTTTTTCTCTAAGGGGTAGGATGAACTCTAAGCGAGGAATGAGCTCTGTAAGTACATGATAATAATTGGAGTAGCCCACGTTTGTAAACGGAAAAACTAAACCTTTCAGATGTGTTTTTGGTGTTGTAACACCCGGTAAGTGTTGCAGAAATTCGTTGGGATATGGAAATGAAAAGCTGTCTAAGGCCCAATAATGATCCTGAAATCGAAAATGACCATTTAAGTTCGTTAACTCCCAACGATGATCGAGGAACAAGATGGATTCTGCACTGAGATCGAAAGTTTTTTTCTTTTTTTGATGGGTGATATTCCCGGAAACCGAGCACTGAATCGAATCAAATACAAAGGACAATGAACGGGCCTCACGCATCTTGGTTTGCTGAAGGATGCCCTCTGATTGGTGAAAATAACGAAATGGAAGTTCGTGAAGCATGTTTTTACTATGAGTTGTGTAAACTTAATGCGGAAATAGTTCAACACCAAAACCGATTGTTTACTCGTTCCATGTAACTTGTTGGATGCTCTTTCCATCACTTTGGTACACAGCGGCACCTTCTAAACTGGTAAAATGAATGGTTTGGGTAAACTGTTGCAGGCGAAACATGGATTCCGCATGAGGATGACGGTATTTGTTTTGAAATCCCAATGAAACCGAGGCAAATTCAGGGGTAACATCCTCCAAAAAAGGTTGATGAGAGCTGCTTTTGCTCCCATGATGACCCACTTTTAAATAATCGGTGTCGAGCATTTCATTGGCAAATTCAGCGAGAAGTTCTTCTGCTTCATGTTCAGCATCACCGGTAAATAAAAACGAAGTTTCGCCATAATCGATGCGCAAAATGGTAGATATCTCATTGGTGTTATTGGTTTTAAAACCAGGAACCGGCCATAAAACTCGAGTGTTTACCTCATTTGAAATGTTCAATCGGCTTCCTGCATATAACTCTTTAATTGGTATGGCTTTTTCTTTTGCTTTATCTAATAGTTGCTGAAATAAGCGGCTGCGATCATGTACCAAGCTCGTATCGGTATATAAGGTGTCAACTTGAATGGTTTCCAAAATGGGGAGCGTTCCGCCGATGTGGTCAGCATGTGGATGCGAAAGTACTAAAGCGTGAATTCTATGAATCTGTTTGGCTTTTAAAACAGGTAGAATTACACTCGTACCGCTGTTGTAATTAGGTGACCAAACCCCGGTATCAATGAGCATAACGGTGTTGTCGGGCGTTTCAATAAGGGTTGCATCGCCTTGACCCACATCTAAAACAGTAACTAGCAGTGGTTTTTGATGAACTTGTTGATAGAGCAGGTCGGAGCGCCAAATCAATACAGCAATTAAGGTAAAAATGAACCAATTCCATCGCTGTTTTCCGTTTGTCCAAGCGGCAATAGTGGCTAATAAACCAATCCAAAACACGAAAAAGAATAGATTGGGTGTAGAAATGGCGGCATAACTCATTTCAGATTCACTAAAATATCTGGCAAAAAATTGAAGTGCTAAAGCGAGGTAATTCAAGGGGTAGGAAAACCAATCAGCCAATTCAGGAAAAGGAATACAAACGATGGTAGAGATCAACCCTAATTGAACCATTAGTGATGCCGGAAACATGGCAAATACATTGCTGATGGGTGAAATAAGAGAAACTTCCCCAAAATAAAGAGCTAAAATCGGTGATAAGCCAAGCTGCACCACAACCCCAACTAACATAGAACTTAACAACTTGTATGTCCATGTTTGTTTTTGCGTGAGTTTAGAAAATGTGGGCATCACCAATAAAATGATGGAAACGGCACCAAATGAAAGCTGAAAACCAACATCAAAGAGATAAAACGGATTGATAGCCAATAAAAAAAGAGCAGCAAACCCGACTATATTCATCGGATAACGAACTTTTTCAAATAATTTGGCATAAGAAAACAAAAATGCCATAATCGACGCCCGAACAACAGAGGCAGAAAACCCGGTAAGCCAGGCATAGAATACCAATCCTAATCCTAATACAAGAATACCAACAATTCTGCCCCAGGGTTTGGTCCATAACCAGGGAATCAACAACCAAAACGGTGCCACTAGAAATCCCACATGTAATCCTGAAACGGCCATTAAATGGGCTAATCCTGAGCGGGTAAATTGTTGCCGTAATTCAGGATTGATGTCGGTTTTGTCGCCAATAATCAAAGCTTTAGCGATGGCTGCATTAGTTCCGGTAAAAATGGATTCAATGGATTGCTCAAAAACCGGTTTAATCGCGTCTAATCCTTTTGGAGGGGTTTCGGATACGATATGTAGCCATTCAAATTGTGCATAAATATCTCGCGAAAGTAAAAAAGCAGCATAATCGAATTGATGAGGATTTCGAGGTTTGGCTACGGGTTTTTTGTTTACCCAAACTGATAAATGTGTGTTTTGCTTTAACAATTGATGATTATCCAATTTGTCGGGATAAGCTAAAAGTCGCGCTTTAAACGGTTCAGAGTGAACAAGAGAATCATTAATCTGTAAGCTATCCACTGCAATATCGTAGGAAATAGAACGCTCTCCGGATTTGTTTGATAAGATTTTTCCATAGATAAGCATGGAATCAGCCGCTTGAGTCCAGATTTGAACCTCATTAAACGCTTGTCTTTTTTGGATTTGTTGAGCGTCCATTCGAATAAATCCGGCAAAAAATGCTAATCCATAAAGTGCGAGATGAGCAGAAATTGTTGTTTTTTCATGATGAAAAGTAATTGCACTGGCAATCAAAAAAAGTAAAGCGGCTGCGGAAATGAGTCCTAATGGTAACTCTGTTTGGTGCGCAAAAACTATTCCCAAAACAAAAACAATCCCGATTTTAAGTATCGGATAAGAAATCCAAAAAACAGAGTCATCATGTTTTTTCATGCCCACCAATTTAGTTCGAGCTGAATTAAATTAATTAAGTGGAAAAACGCAATCTAGTTCATAAAATCTTTTACAGTTTGTAATCCGCTGTTGCACGTGGAATTTAGTACATTCGTGCAAACCTCAAACGAGAAGATTTTAGTGTTATGAAACGTGTTCACATTCTTGGTTTATGGATCTTTTTAGTCATTTTTACCGTCTCTTGTATGCAACCTGCACGTGAAAATATGCCCAAAAAACAATTTGCCATCGCCATTCATGGTGGTGCCGGGGTGATTTCTAAGTCGATGCCGGACTCCATCAAACAGAAATACGAAGCCGGCTTACAAGAAGCTTTGGATTTGGGTAAATCGCTCTTAGAAAAGGGAACTCCTGCTTTAGATGTAGTGGAACAGGTCATTCATGTGTTAGAAAATAATCCGTTATTTAATGCAGGAAAAGGTGCTGTGTACACCGCAAAAGGTGAACATGAGTTAGATGCAGCGATCATGGATGGAAAAACGTTAGCTACAGGTGCAGTGGCAGGAGTAAAAACGATTAAAAATCCTATCTCTTTAGCTCGTAAAGTAATGACCGAAACACCTCATGTGTTGCTCATGGGTGCTGGGGCTGAGGAATTCGCCGATTCGCAGGATATCACTCGGGTTCCTAACACCTATTTTGATACCGATAACCGAAGAAAACAACTCGATCGCGCTCAAGAACGGAGTGCTGAAATCTTGAAATCCGATACGTATGGGACCGTTGGTTGTGTTGTTTTGGATAAAAATGGCGATTTAGCTGCGGGGACATCCACAGGCGGTATGACCAACAAAAAATTTGGTCGTGTGGGTGATGCACCCATCATTGGGGCGGGAACCTATGCGAATAACGAAACATGCGCCGTATCAGCAACCGGAACGGGCGAGGAATTTATACGTCATACGGTAGCTTCTCGAATAGCCGCTTTGTTTGAATACAAAAACTACACGATTGAAAAAGCATCCTCTTTTGTGATTGATAAGGTATTACAGCCGGGAGATGGTGGGGTAATCTGTGTCGATAAATTTGGCAATATTGCGATGCCGTTTAACTCAGCCGGTATGTTTCGCGGCGCGGCTGATTCCGATGGGATGTATGAGGTTAAGATTTGGGAGTAATGTGTATATTATGGAACCATTGTGGAACCGGGGTTGAGTTATGCCAAATTACACCCTAAAAAATATCCCAGATCATCTATTTAACCGCTTGAAAATGAAAGCCAAACTTCATGGCAGAAGTATCAATAGTGAGTTAATCAATTACATTGAACAAGAAGTGATGGACAAGCCACTATCTACTAATGATATATTGGAGCTAGCTCGTCAATCAAGAAGCATATGCAAAGAACCCATATCAATGGATGAAATTGAAAAAGCTATAAACTCCGGAAGGCCGTGATTGTAATTGATTCCAATGTAATTGTCCCCTTACTAATCACTACAGATAAGAGCAGTATTTCAGAGACAGTTATCCAAAAAGACTCGAGTTGGATTTCAGCAACTTTAGTTAAAAGTGAGGTAAAATCGGCACTCACTTTATACTTTAGAAAGGGTTTAATTTCTGCAGATTCGCTTACACAATTGAATTATAATCTTGAGTTAATACTTTCAAAACGATTATATGAAACAGATTCAGATCTACATTTAAACTCAATTATTAGCTCAAATTGTTCTTCGTATGATTGTGAATTTGTTGCTTTGGCTCGAGCGTTTAACTGTCAACTGATAACATGGGATAAAAATGTACTTTCAGAGTTTCCTCAAATTGCGATCAAACCAGAAGATTTTCTTATGAATAACTAAATATTCAAAATGGTGAATGACAAATCACGATCCAATAAATCATATTGAAACCTACATCTTATACAAATTATGATCTACCAATTCCTCAAAAAAATGCCCCAATTCAACGAAACTGTTTTCGTTGCGCCATCAGCAGATATTATTGGCGATGTTCAATTGGGTTCGGATTCTTCCGTGTGGTTTAATGTTACGATTCGTGGCGATGTAAACTGGATCAAAATCGGCGAGCGTACCAATATTCAAGATAATTCCAGCGTGCATGTGATGAATCAAACCGGGCCAACATGGATTGGAAACGATGTGACGATTGGTCACAATGCTATGATTCACGGATGCCAAATTAAAGACCGAGTTCTTATTGGAATTCATGCCACAGTTTTAGATAAAGCGGTTATCGAATCCGACGTGATTGTAGCGGCTAACAGCTTGGTTCCTCCGGGAAAGCGACTTGAATCGGGATATTTATACATGGGTTCGCCGGTAAAGCAAGTTCGCAAACTGACCGATGAAGAAATCGCCGGAATTCGCAAGTATGCTGAAAATTACGTGCGCTACAAACGCACCTACATGCAAGTAGATAAATACGATACCAATCCATTTTACGATGAAACACAGCGTCCGGAAGATTGGGCGGGATATTAAGAGATAGTTGGTATATAAGATTTAGTAAAAAGCGAATGAGAGTTCGCTTTTTTTTGAATATATTAGTTGCAACCAAAACGAAACCAAATGGCAAGCTTTACACTTAAAAATATTCCTCCGCTTGTGTTCGAGCGTTTAAAAATGCGTGCCAAGAAAAATGGCAGAAGTATAAATAATGAGCTCTTGACTCAAATTGAGCATTTAGTAATGAACGAACCTCTTAGCTCATCAGAAATTATAGGTATTGCGAATAAATATCGTACAGAAATGGGTGATGAAGAATGGAGCCTTCAAGAAATGGACGATGCTAAAAAGTTTGGCAGGGAATGATTGTACTTGATACAAACATTCTTGCTGCAATTTGGATTCCGTGTGAAAAAACTGAAATTGCTAGAACCTGTATTTTATCAGATGAAGATTGGGTTGTTCCTAGTTTATGGAGAAGTGAATTTATCTCGGTATTAACCAAGTATTTTAAGGTAAAACAACTAAACAAAGCTTTATTCATCAATCTATTTAATGATGTGTCAGCTATCGTAGAACCCCGAGAAATTAATGCCCCTAATGATTTTATTTTTGAGTGTATTCAATCATCTGCTTGCTCTTCATATGATTGTGAATTTATCGCTTTGGCTAAACATTTAAACGCAAAGCTTCTTACATGGGACAAAAAAGTATTGGCTGAGTTTCCCGATGTAGCCATGAAACCGGAAGACTTTATTACATGAAAACCCTCATCATCGGTGCCGGAGCTGCCGGACTAACAGCTGCTTATTTTGCCGCAAAAGCGGGTCAATCCGTTACTGTTCTTGAAAAAACGGACAAAGCCGGTAAAAAAATCCTGATGTCGGGTGGTACGCGCTGTAACGTACTTCCGGTGGTAATGAATCTCGATGATTATTTCACGAATGCATCGCCAAATCTGCTTAAAAAAGTGTTTAAATCCTGGAGTTTGAATGCCTGTAAAAATTGGCTTCAGGATGAAATTGGTATTCCGCTCGCCACGGAAACCGAATCGAATAAGTGGTTTCCTGAAAGCAATTCCGCGAAAGAAGTTCGGGATAAATTACTTGATGCGTGTCTTCAACTTGGAGTTGTAATCCGATACAATCAACACGTAAAAGAACTGCAAAAAAACCAAGACGTTTGGGAAGTCATCACCGAAACCAAATCCTATCACGCTGAAAAAATTGTGATGAGCACGGGCGGTAAATCCATTCCAACCACTGGAACTGAAGGTGATGGCTATCGAATTCTGAGAAATTTGGGACACACTTTGATAGAGCCTTATGCCGCACTCACACCCCTGAAAGGAGCTCATCCGTTTGAGCAAGCTTTGCAGGGAATTTCCTTGAATGTGGAATTAAACGTGAGTTCAATGGGACAAAAATCGCAATCAAACCGAAGCGGATTTGTGTTTACGCATGATGGGTTTTCGGGTCCGGCGGTTTTGGCCCCCTCACATTACGCCGTTTTGCATCAACTCGGGCGCATGGAAAAACCCGATTACCGGGTGAATTGGGCGTCAAAAAAACGAGAAGATTGGGATGCGCATTTGCAAACTGGTCGTGGACTTGTTTTAACTCGCGTAAAAGAATGGTTACCGGCACGTTTAGCAGAATCACTTTGTGCTGAATGCGGATTGACGGAGCGAACCTGTTCGGAACTGCGCCGTGAAGAACGCCTTACACTTTTAGATAAACTAACGGCTTATCGTTTAGAAGTATCAGGAAATGAAGGCTATCGAAAAGCGGAAGTTACCGGAGGTGGTGTTTCATTAGAAGAAATCAACACGGCCACAATGGAAAGTAAATTTCACCCGGGTTTATTCATTTGCGGTGAATTAGTGGATGTCTTTGGGCGAATCGGAGGATTTAACTTTTATTGGGCTTGGGTGAGCGGACGATTGGCCGGGAAGGAGCTAGCTCTTAGAGTTTGATAAATCTTTTTTGAATTTCAGAAATTCGTTCATTAAGTAAAGTACCAACGGAGATCTTTTGTTCACCAAAGTTAAGAATAACATGAGCTTAAGTTTCTGTAAGTAACTTTCTGAGGTTCATGATTAGCCTTTACGAACTCGTTTTTTTGTGCGAATGATTTGAGTCT